>JAHBXQ010000004.1:300000-552077 GCA_019636345.1 Pirellulales bacterium
CGATCTTGTAGCCGACCTCCTGGTCGTGAGTGAGCCCCTGCGGCTTCAGCTTCGCGCTGGCCCGCAGCAGGGCCACGCCGCCGCCGGGGAGAATGCCTTCCTCGACCGCCGCCCGGGTGGCGTGCAGGGCGTCCTCGACGCGGGCTTTCTTCTCCTTCATTTCGCTTTCGGTCGCGGCGCCGACGTTGACCTTCGCCACGCCGCCGGCCAACTTGGCGAGCCGCTCTTCGAGCTTCTCGCGGTCGTAGTCGCTGGTGGTGTTGTCGATCTCGCGGCGGATCTGGTCGATGCGGCCCTTGATGTCGGCGCTCTTGCCGGCGCCCTCGATGATCGTCGTGTTGTCCTTGCCGATGATCACCTTCTTGGCCCGGCCGAGTTCCTTGAGGCCGACCCCTTCGAGCTTGATGCCGAGGTCCTCGAAGATGGCCTGCCCGCCGGTGAGGATTGCGATGTCTTCGAGCATCGCCTTGCGGCGATCGCCGAAGCCGGGCGCCTTGACCGCGGCCACGTTGAACGTGCCGCGGAGCTTGTTGATGACCAAGGTGGCGAGCGCCTCGCCCTCAATGTCCTCGGCGACGATCAACAAGGGCTTGCCGCTGTTGACGACCGCCTCGAGACAGGGGACGAGGTCCTTGACGCTCGAGATCTTCTTCTCGTGGATCAGGACGTAGCAGTCCTCGAGGACGCACTCCATGAGGGTGCTGTCAGTGACGAAGTAGGGGGAGAGGTATCCGCGGTCGAATTGCATGCCTTCGACCCACTCGACCTCGGTCGCCAGACTCTTGCCTTCGTCGACGGTGATGACGCCGTCCTTGCCGACCTTCTCCATGGCCTGGGCGAGCATCTGGCCGATCTCGGTGTCGCCGTTCGAGGCGACCGTGCCGACCTGGGCCATTTCCTGGGTGCTCTTGATCTTAATCGACATCTTCTTGAGCTCGGCGGTGACGTCCTCGACCGCCTTCTCGATGCCCTGCTTCATCTGCACGGGGTTGACCCCGGCGACGACGGCCTTGAGGCCTTCGTTGAAGATCGCCTCGGCAAGGACCGTGGCCGTGGTCGTGCCGTCGCCGGCGACGTCGGAGGTCTTGCTGGCGACCTCTTTCACCATTTGCGCGCCCATATTCTCATACACGTCCTCAAGCTCGATTTCCTTGGCGACGCTCACGCCGTCCTTGGTGACGGTGGGCGAGCCGAAGGACTTCTGCAAGATCACGTTGCGGCCCTTGGGGCCGAGGGTGACCTTCACGGCGCGGGCGAGCTTCTGCACGCCGCGACGCATTGCGTCGCGAGCTTCCTGATCGAAAGCAATCATCTTGGCCATGGGTGTGGCTCCGGTTTAGTGGCTGTTGTGTCGGGACTTAGCCCCCGGCGAGTCGCCGGGGGGCTTCGATTCGGCCCCCGGTCAATGATCGGGAGCTCAATCGGGGATGGTTCGTCGGCGGCGGTTGGCCGGGATTGACTATTCGATGACCGCCAAAATGTCCCCTTCGCTCATGAGGAGATATTCCTCGTCGTCGATCTCGATGTTCTCGGGGGCGTAGCTGGTGAAGAGAACCCGGTCGCCGACCTTGACCTGCATGGCGCCGCGGGTGCCGTCGTCGAGCAACTTGCCGGTGCCGATAGCCACCACCGTGCCGCGGCTCGGCTTGTCCTTGGCCGAGTCGGGCAGCACGATCCCGCCGGCAGTGATTTCCTGCGACTCGTCGCGGCTGACGACGACCTTGTCGCCCAGGGGTTGCAGGGCGACCTTGCTCTTCTTCTTGGTGGCCGTGGCCATGGGGTTCCTCCGAGGAAGCGGGTGAATGAAATGTGGGAGCTCTGGCCCGAGCCGAGGAGCCCGGGCTGGTGGTTTGCGGTACGGCGCCGAAGAAGCGTGCTGCGCGAGGCGCACCGCGATCCCGGCGATGCTCGCGGAAAAGCAATCAGCGCGCCAAATCGTCCTTGGCATGCAAGTGCAAGCACAGCAGGGAGTTAGGCAATGAGGGCCCCGGTGCGCGCCCCTGCCAGATTGGCGTGAGCCCCCGCTATGAGGGCCAACACAGCCTTGCTGGCCGCCAATTTGGCAGCTTTGCGATTGGAAGGGTCGTGGACGGAAAGCGACGCAGGTCGAGCAAAGACCGGGGACGGAGCAACGCTCCTGACAGTCTCTCACTGGCGCACGCTCGGAGGCCTGCCAGGGGATGGTCCGCCCCGTCCCCGGTGGGATCGGAATGCCGGCGGCGGGCGCCGGCCGCTCATGGCTTCGGACAAAGCCTAATGCGTCTCGCCGCCGTCGCGGGTGGCCAAGGCTCGCCACACCGCGAGATCGACGTCGCTGGCGATCGTCGTCGTCGAGCCGTCGAGCAGGGCCGTGTTGACGACCCCTGGGTGGGCGCTGCGTGAGGTGATGATGGCGTAGGTGGGCTGGCCGGCCGAACCGTTCTTGCCTTCTTGCCACGAGTTGTAGTCGCCGTCGACCGTCTGGCCGCCGAGGGTCATTGCGACGAACGTGTTGGGAGTCATTGTCGCAGTGAAACCGGTGTGATGGACGCGGCCGTCGGGCCACTCGGTATGACCGGTGTCTTTGAGATCGGGTCCCGAGGCGAGGATCGTCGCCGCCTCGGCCGCCGTGTCAGGGATGGTCGTCGCGCCGGGGCCGCCGTTGCGGGCGTAGGGCGTCCACGCTTTGACCTCGGCGGCGGCCAGCGTGCGGCTCAGGCCGTCGACGATCTGTGCGACGCGAAGATTGCTGTTGGGGTAAAACGGCCCGTCCCCCCCCGTGTTCGTGCGGGGATCGTAAACGAACCACGTCCCCATGTTGAACCCGTAGTTGGTCGCGTAGAGCAGCGCCTTGCCGCCTCCTGGGTCGCGCAGTTCGCCGGCCTTGTCGTCGCTGGGGCACTGGAAGACGGGGATCAACAGCCCGCTGATCGCCTGCTGATTGTCCCAAGCGGTCTCGACGTCGACCTGGGCGCGGACGTTGCCCTGCTCAAGATACTCGAGCAGCCGGCCATGAATGCCCCACGAACCGTTGTTGGCGGTCGTGCTGACCGACAGGTCGACGTTCGCGCTGGGGGGGAGGATGCGGCGGGCGCTCTCGTGGTTGTGAAGCGCGAGCCCCAGTTGGCGGAGGTGGTTGAGGCACTGGCTGCGCCGAGCCGCCTCGCGGGCCGCTTGGATCGCCGGCAACAGCAGGGCGACGAGCACCCCGATGATCGCGATCACGACCAAAAGTTCGACCAAAGTAAAAGCACGTCGCGTTCCAGCGGCAGGCATCGGGGCGCTCCATCTGAGGCGGCGGGGGGAGATCGCCCGTCCAGTGCAACTGCCGCGCCAATGCGAACGACGAGCGACGCGTGCGGCCAAACCCGAGGATTCGTGCGTCGAGGCGAATCCTCGGGGAAGGGCAGACTCGGCGCGAGCGTCAGCGGCGCGACATGCTTGGCGCGCCGCGCGACACGCTCCGCGCCGCCCCCTTGCCCGGAATCGCACCTGCAGCCGGCTAGGGAGCACGCCTTCTGCGGGTCGTGATTCCATATGCCAAATTGACGGGCGCCTGGGGTCGAACGAAGTGAGCCCCCAGCGATTCCCTGGGGGCTCCGCTGCGCTGCGACCCCAGCCACCCTTCCAAGGGCGCAAACGATATCACGACCCCTTCTGCGGGCGGTTTGAGTTCAGCGCCCGAGCATGTCATTCTGAAGGGCTTGCTGCCCGTCTCCCGTCCCGCTTCGTTCGCCGAGCCTGGCTCATGCGCGTGCCGCTGAAGGTTCAACTCGTGCTGCCGTTGGTCGCGGTGACGATCGTCACGTGCGCGGCCTTAGCGGCGTACCAAGCCCGCGAGGCGGCGCGGCGGGTCGACGAGCGGATCTCGCGGCAAGTCGCCGGCGTGGGGCAAACGCTCGCCGAGTCGTCGTTTCCCCTGACCGCCAACGTCTTGCAGCAGATGCGCGACCTGTCGGGCGCCGAGTTCGTCGTCGTCCGTCGCGACCGCCCGGCGACAGCGACGTTGGAACTGTCCGCCGCGGCCCGCGAGGCGTTGGCGATGCGAACGGACGCCGAGGTCTTCCGCCTCGGGGAGCCACTCGTGCTCGACGGAGCCTCCTATTTCCACGCCCGTCTGCCGACCAATCGGCTGCGGCCGGACGACGTGGTGCACGTTCTCTACCCACGCGACGACTACCGCGAAGCGATCGCCGCGGCCGTGGGACCGCCGATCGCGCTGGGATTGGCCGCCGTCGTCGCGGCGACGCTCGCCGGGTGGTGGACCGCGGTGCGGGTCAGCCGAGCCGTCGAGAGCGTGGGCGACCGGCTGGAGCGAATTGCTGCGGGCGATTTCGCCTCGGGGCCGGCGCCGCGCCGCAACGACGAGCTCGGCGACCTGGAGCACGGAGTCAATCGCACGGCCAGCCAACTGGCCGACTATGCCGAGCGACTGCGCCGGGCCGAGCAATTGAGGACGCTGGGGCAGCTTTCCGCGGGCCTGGCTCACGAGATTCGCAACGCCGCGACCGGCGCCCGGCTGGCGGTGCAGCATCACCAAGCCGAGCATGCCGGCACGGGCGCCGGCGACGAGCCGCTGGCCGTGGCGAACCGGCAACTGCAACTCATCGAGGAGTACGTGCAGCGTTTTCTGCGGCTGGGGCGATCCGCGCCTGAGTCGGAGCGCCGCCCGACCGATCTCGCGCGTTTGGCGGCGGAGGGAGTGGAACTCGCGGCGCCGTATGCGGCGCACCTGGGGGTGCGACTGCGCTGGGAGGAACCTGCGGCGCGAGCGACGGAGGCGGTTCTCGACGCGATCCCGGTGCGGCAGGCGATCGACAACCTGCTGCGCAACGGGATCGACGCCGCGGTGGCCGGCCCTCCCCCCGCCGAGGTGACGACGGGAGTCCTCTGCCGGGGGGATCACGTGGTCGTAATCGTCAGCGACACCGGTCTCGGCCCCGCCGCAGAGGTGGCCGAGCGGATGTTCGAGCCGCTGGTCACCGACAAGCCTGACGGCGCCGGCCTGGGGCTGGCACTGGCCCGACAGGCCGCCGACCAGCACAATGGAACATTGACCTGGCGGCGCCACGCCGGGCGAACCGAGTTCACGCTCGCCCTGCCCGCGCGGGCCGAATAGCGGGGCGCGATCGCTCTGCGTCGCCTGCGAGAATCGCGAAGTCTTTCGCGTAAGAAATAACGAACTTCGAAACGTCCTCGATCAAGGCTCCCATTTGCCTCGCATTCTAGTCATCGACGACGAACCGGCGATTTGCTGGGGGCTCAAGCGGCTTGTTGCAAGCATGGGGCACGAGTGCGTTGTCTGCGCCAGCGCCGAGGAAGGGCTCGCCTCCGCTCGAGCCGAGGCGCCCGACGTGATTGTGCTTGACGTGCGGCTGCCGGGCATGAGCGGGCTCGAGGCGATCGACCAACTGCGGGCCGCGTCGCACGACGCTCCCGTGCTGCTGATCACCGCGTACGGCGATCTCGACACGGCAGTCGAGGCGGTTCGCACGGCGGCGCTCGAGTACATCGTCAAACCGTTCGACCTGGAGCCGATGCGACGCTCGCTCGAGCGGGCCCTCGCCCAGCGCGACCAGGGCGGGCTGCCGGGGGAGCAATGCGGAGCCGCCGAGGCAGCCGAAGCCCTCCTCCCCGCGAACGGCATGGTCGGCGCTTCGCCGGCGATCCGCACCGCCTTTCGCGAGTTGGCCCTCGCGGCCGATGCCCCGACCTCAGTCTTGGTGGCGGGCGAGAGCGGCGTCGGCAAGGAACTGGCCGCCCGCGCGATCCACGACCACAGCCGCCGCTGCGCGGGACCCTTTGTCGCCGTCAACGTCGCGTCGCTCAACCCGGCGCTCGCCGAGAGCGAACTGTTCGGCTACGTGCGGGGCGCGTTCACGGGCGCCGAGAGCGATCGTGCGGGGCTCTTGGCCGCTGCCGACGGCGGGACGCTGTTTCTCGACGAGGTGGCCGACATCCCCCTGGCCGTGCAAGTAAAACTGCTGCGGGCGCTCGAGCACGGCGAGATCATCCCCGTGGGGGGGACGCGCCCGACCGCGACCGATTTTCGGATCGTCGCCGCGACGCACAAAGACCTGCTCGCCCTGGTGCAAACGGGGCAATTTCGTCACGACCTGTATTTCCGCCTCTCGGCTTTGCAGATTCGGCTGCCGGCGCTCCGCGAGCGACCCGAGGACGTGGGGCCGCTGGCCGATCACTTTTTGGCCGGGTACGCGCGTGCCGTCGGCCGATCGCTCGCGTTGGGGGACGCGGCCCGCGCCGAACTGCAACGGCGGCCGTGGTACGGCAACGTCCGCGAGCTGCGGAACGCCATCGAACATGCCGCGGCGATGGCGCGGCAAGGAACCGTGGGGGTCGAGCATTTGCCGGCGTCGCTGCCGCGCGAGGCGTTGCCGCGCGACGCGGCGAACAAGAACGACGGGAGCGAATTGGCGTCGGCGGTTCGCCGGTGGGCCGAATCGCGGCTAGCCGATCCGGCGGAGCAGGGGCGAGTCTACGAGTCGTTCCTGGCCGAAGCCGAGCCGGCGCTGTTCGCCGCGGCGCTTGACCGCGAGGGCCAATTCCAATCCGCCGCCCGCACCCTGGGGGTCCACCGCACGACGCTCCGCCGCAAAGCGGATCAGTACGGACTCGGGGACGGTTGACGAGGGATGCGGGATTGTCGATGTGCGGTCGGCGCATCGACTGCGTATTGTCTGCCGTACATTGACGTCAGCCATCCCGCATCAAACGTCCCGCCCCCCTCACCACATTGTGCGGCTTGTGCGCCATGGCCAGTAGGAGTTCGGCTTGGCGCCCAGTCGCCATTCCATGCCGGCGTTGAACGACACGTTGTCGATCGTGTTGACGCCGCTGCCGCCGAAGGCGAGGTTTTGCATCATTTCCAGCCGCCACGAGAGCCACGGCGTTTGCAGGAAGCGAATCCCCGCGCCGAACGGCATGCCCAGGAGGGTGACGTCCTCGGTGAGACTCGTGTCGAGACGATAGCTTTCGAGTTGGACCACCCCCATCCCCAGCGTGAGATAGGGTCTCACCTTCGAGTCTCCCCAGGGGTAGTACACGACGCTGACGTCGCTCACCATGTAACTCCCCTCGATCTGGTTGCCCGAGTCTTCCAGCTGAGATAGCCGCGGGCTTGCCCAGCCGATGCGCCAATCGAGGCCCCAGTAGTAGTCGAAGTCCCAGCCGACGCGCAAGCCGGCCAGAATGTCGGACGATTGTTTGACGCCGGGGGAAAGCTCGCTCCCCAGCATGGGCCCGGCGAACCAGTCGACGTGGAACGGTCGGTTCATCCAGCTCGATCGTTCCAGAGGCAGCCCTCGGCCGACGTGGCGACCGTGGGTCGACGAATGCCGGAAGCCCCAGTGCCGAATCCGGTCCATGGGACGCCAGATCGTTTCGTCCCAGTGGAGGCTCGATTCGTCCTCGCCCAGGATCGGCTGCCATTGGTCGAACTTCGCCGCCTCGCCGGACAGGAGCGAAGAACGGTTGTTTGCGCCCGCGGAATCGGAGAGGGTCCGTTCGGGGCCGTCGAATTCGAATCGTTCGAGCAACTCCTCTTGGCTCGCGGCGGGCCGGTAGTCCGCCGCGTCGCAGCGGGCCGACAGGCCGAGCGTCGCGAGGAACGCGGCGACGAGGCCGCACGCCGCCGCTTGCCGGGCGCACCGCAGCGCGCTGCGGCAACGCAAGTTCCATTGATCTCGCGACCAGGTCATAGGGCCGGACGTCCCGAGGAGAACGGGCGCGCCGCACAAGCGGCGCAGCGCCGAGCGTTCCCGCGCCCCAGGGCGCGGGGCGGGAGTATGTCAGCCGCCGTTTGGCGAGTCAACGCCCGTTCGCGGAGGGCGACGCTCACCGACGCTTGCAGCGGGACGCCATGCCAACAGGACGACTTTTCCGATGGCCTGGCCCCCGCCTCCCGGCGAGCTGACGACCGATAGCTGATAGCGGACGACCCAGGCAAAGCCCGATCTAGAACCACCACAGCGTCTTCGCGGCCGACTTGAGCGATTGGTAGATCGCCTCGGCGGGGGCCGCGTGGTCGGCGGGGGTCGAGATCGTCGGCGCCGGCGCCGCATGCGTCGCGGAGCCGGTCGGCTCGGGGGGCGTCTCCGGCCGAGCCGCTTGGGCGAGCCGCTTGACCGGGACCAGCGTCGCGACGGCTCGATGGGCGGCGGGCTCCAGCAGCATCATGTCGAACACGAACCGCTTGAGCTGGTCGACGGTCGTCGCCGCGGGGGCCAGCTTCTCGCCCAGCGTCGCCAGTTCGTCCAGCGCCACAGCGGCCGCTTCCAGGTCGCCGGCCTGAGCGACCAACCGGTCGCGGACCTCGACCAACTGAGCCAGCCCCGCGCGAGCCGCGCCCAGCCCCGGCGCCGCGGCGTTCAGCTCGTCGCCCAAGTCCTTGATTTGCACGACCGTCGCTTCGGCGGCGGCGAGACTCGGCTGCTGTGCAGCCAGTTGGGAGTGGAGCGCCGCGCACCGTTCGGCCGCGACGGTCGCACGTTCGGCGTCGCGGCCGGTCTCGAGAACTCGCTCGGCGAGTCGATTGACCGGGTCGAGCGCCCGGGCCGCGGCGCCGGCCGCGCGGGCTTGCTCGACGAGCGTCGCCTGGAGGGCGTCGAGTTCGACGAGCGCTTCCTCGGCGCCCGCGAGCGCGTGACGCGAGGCGGCGAGCCGATCGTGCGTCGAAGCGAGCCGATTCGCCTCGGCGAGCACCGCGTTCACGTCGCGGTGATGGCGGGCGATCGCGGCGCGGACCGCGTCGAGCCGATCGAGCTTCTCAACGGCCCCGTCAAGCTCGTACGACCGTGCGGTCAGCCGGGTCTGCAGCTTCGCGAGCTTCGCCAATGCGGCCTCGGCGGCGGCGACGCGTTCTCCCTGGGCGGCCAACTTGTCCAACAGCGCGGCGGAGCGATCGAGCCGAGCCGGATCGCCGGTCAGCGTCGTCAAGGCGGCGGCGAGCGACTCGCACTGAGCCTCGAGCGCCGCGACCTGACGTTGCGTCGGCCGCAGCACGGCGACCTGCGTCACGAGCATCGCAAGGCAAACGGCGCCCATCGGCGCCACGAGCGGCGGCAGCCCGAAATTGCGGGGAGCCGGGGATGCGTCCAGGGGGCCGGGTGCTGCCATGGGAACCTCCGTTGTCACGCGGAACGACTTCCGTGATCCGACAAGTCGTCGGAATCGCCGCCAAGTCACCAATCGGCAAGGTCGCGCTGATCGCGTTGAGGATTCGCGGCGCGGTCGGATCGGCGCGGCGTTGCGTCCTCTGGCGCATCGTCGCGAAGTAACGATCGGCGCGATGCTGCGGGGGGAGGACCGAGCGACCGACCAGCATCCCGGTCAACCGGAAGGTTGCTGCAGCGGGCCCGACGCGGAGCGTCCGGCGGCGGCGCGGGCCTGCGAGACGAGCTCCTCGCGCCGCAGCTTGGCCCGCACCCACCACTGGGGGTCGTACGGCTGGTCGATCAGCGGGCAGGGCTTGCCGAAGCCGGGGAGCTTGTCGAACTCTCCCTCGGCGATCGCGGTGCGGATTTTCTCCTCGGCGACCAGTTGCAGGGCGCGCTCGGAAAAGATCATGCCAGCCATGGGGCGTCTCCTCGTGCCGCTCTACGGTGAATCCTCTCACAATCGCGCCGGCAAAACGTCGCCCCGGGCGGCTCGATTCAGTACGCTAACCAGTCGCCGCACCTCGGCGCAGGCCGCACCTCGAATGGGAGAAATGATAATCGATGTCCCCCCTTGCCGCGAAATCTCTGTGGGTCCTCTCGCTGTCGCTGGTCGCCTTGCCGGCGGCTCGGAGCGAGAACTGGATTGGCTTTCGGGGTCCCGGCAGCGCCGGCGTCGCCGAAGCGACCGGCCTCCCCACGACTTGGAGCGAAACCGAGAACATCGTCTGGAAGCGGGAGCTGCCGGGCCTGGGGACCAGCAGTCCGACGATCTCCGGCGGCAAGATCTATCTGACCTGCTACTCGGGCTACGCCGAATCGATCGCTGAACCGGGGGAGCAGGCAAGTCTCCGTCGGCACGTCGTTTGTCTTGATCGCCGGACGGGCGAGATCGATTGGACAAAGACGTTCGAGCCGAAGCTGCCCGAATCGCGGTACGCCCCAGACAACGACGCCCGGCACGGGTATGCCTCGAGCACGATCACGACCGACGGCGAGCGGTTGTACGTGTTCTTCGGCGCCTCGGGAATGTACTGTTTGGATCTCGAGGGGGAAGAAGTCTGGCATGTCGATTTGGGCAGCGGGACGCACGGCTGGGGCTCGGCGACCTCGCCTCTGCTGGTCGGCGATCTGGTCGTCGTCAACGCGAGCATCGAGAGCAAGTCGCTTGTGGCGCTCGACAAGCACACCGGCGACGAGCGGTGGCGGGTCGAGGGGATCGATCGCTGTTGGGCTTCGCCGACGCTGGTCGAGGCCGACGGCCGGCAGGAGATCGTGCTGAACGTCCCCCACGTCCTCACCGCGTACGATCCGCAGAGCGGCGACAAGCTGTGGTGGTGCGAGGGGATGCCCGACGGCTACATCTGCCCGACGGTGATCGCCCACGAGGGGATCGTCTATGCGATCGGCGCTCGCAAGAACACGGCCGCGGCCGTCCGCGCCGGCGGCAGCGGCGACGTCACCCAGAGCCAGGTCCTGTGGCGGGTCGACAAGGGGTCGAACGTCTCCTCGCCGGTGTACGTTGACGGGCGGCTGTTCTTCTTCCAGGAAAGCCGCGGGATCGCCTTCTGCCTCGACGCCGCGACGGGGGACGTCGTCTATCAGCAGCGGCTCGAACCGCGCCCCGGGCTGATCTACAGTTCGCCGCTCGCGGCCGACGGGAAGATCTACGCGGTTTCGCAGGAGAACGGCACGTACGTCCTGGCGGCCGGCGACACGTTCGAACAGCTCGCCCTGAACAAGGTCGGCGACGAGCCGGTTCGCTCGAACGCCTCGCTCGTCGAGGCGGACGACCAGCTCTTCCTCCGCGACGACAAGGCGATCTATTGCATCGGTGCGGCGGACTCCAAGTAACTTAACTCTGCATGGGCGATTGACGCGGCCGAGCGGCGCTGGGGGCTGCGCTTCGCGCGCGACTACATCCGCTCCACGACCTCGATCCCCAGCAAGTTGAGTCCCCGTTCGATCGTGCGGGCGGTGAGATCGCACAAGAGCAATCGGCTGTCGCGGACCGCAGGGGACGGCGCCTTGAGCACCGGGCAGTTCTCGAAAAAGCTGGCGTACTTGCTCGCCAGATCGAACAGGTAGTCGGTCAGGAAGTTGGGGCGATAGTCCGCCGCCACTCGGGCCAGCACTTCGCTGAACTGCACTAGCGCGACCGCGAGGGCTCGCTCGGCCGGCTCGGCGAGCGCGATCGTCGCTCCGCCGGTGCGGAGCGCCGCGACGTCGATCTCCCCCCGCCCGAAGATGCTGCGGACTCGGGCGTAGCTGTACTGCATGTACGCCGCGGTGTTGCCGGTCATGGCCAGCATCTTGTCGTAGCTGAACTTGTAGTCGCTGGTGCGATTGTGCGCGAGATCGGCGTACTTGATCGCCCCGATGCCGATCCGCCGGGCGACGGCGCGGCGTTCCTCGTCCGTGGTCAAGGCCTCGCTCTTCTCGGCGATGGCGTACGCCCGCTCGACCGCTTCGTCCAACAGCCCCGCGAGCCCCACCGCCGAGCCGGAGCGCGTCTTGTACGGCCGACCGTCCTCGCCCAGCACCGTGCCGAAGCTCACGTGCTGCAGTTCGACGGTTTCGTACCCCCAGTTGCGGACCGTGGCGAACAGTTGCTGGAAGTGAAGACTCTGCCGGTGATCGACGACGTAGAGAATCGCGTCGGGGCGCCAAGCCTGCATGCGGTAGGCGATCGTCGCGAGGTCGGTCGTGGCGTACAGGAAGGCGCCGTCCTGCTTGCGGACGAGAAACGGGGCGTCGAACCCGTCGAGAAAGACGCACATCGCCCCGTCGCTCTCGGCCGCGAGTCCCCTCGCCTCCAAGTCGGCGACGACGCCGGCGAGCTTGTCCTCGTAGAAGCTCTCCCCCAGCGCATGGTCGAACGTCACGCCGAGCCGCTCGTAGGTCGCCTCCATCTCGGCAAGACAGTCCGGCAGGAATCGCTCCCACAGGGCGCGGTTCGTCAGGTCGCCGGCGTGCAGGGCGGCCGTCTCGGCGAGCACCGCCTTGCCGACGTCGGCGTGCGCCGCGGCGACCTTTGCGAGCGCCGGATCGGCGTCGACCTCGGCGACTTTCGCCTGCAGTGCGGCCAACTCGGCCCGAGCCTCGGCCAGCGTCGCCTCGGCCTGCCGCAGCTTCTTCTCGACCTTTTTCGTCTCGTGCGGGTCGGCCGGCATTGTCTCGGCCCGCAGGTCGTCGAAGTCCGATTGCATCCGGGCGATCTTCGCAGACGCGGCGGGGATCGCTTCGTTCTTGGTCGCGTGATGCTCGACCAACCGATTCACGAACCGGTACAAGCGTCCCAACTCGGCGACGGGGTCGGTCGCCAACGCCGCCTCGTCGACGAAGTGCTTGTACCCGTAGATGATCATCCCGAACTGGGTCCCCCAGTCGCCGATGTGATTGTCGCTGATCACCCGGTGGCCGAGGAACTTGAGCACCCCGTACAGCGCGTCGCCGATGACGGTCGAGCGGATATGCCCGACGTGCATCGGCTTGGCGACGTTGGGGGACGAGTAGTCGACGACGTAAGTCCGCGGTGCGGCGACCGGTTCGACGCCGGTCCTGGCGAGGTCCTTGACGTTCGCTTGCAGCTTGGCGACGAGCCACTCGTCGCGCAGCTTGAGATTGACGAATCCCGGCCCCGCGATCTCCGGCGGTTCGCAGAACTCGGCGACGTCAAGTCGCTCGATGATCGCTGCGGCGACTTCGCGGGGGGGCTTGCCGAGCCGTTTGCCCAGCGGCATCGCGCAGTTGGCCTGATAATCGCCGAACTTTGCGTCCTGGCTCGGCAGCACCATCTCGGCCAATTCGCCTGCCGCGGTCGCATCGACCAACCCGGTCAGCGCCGAGCGAAACCGTTCACGCAACGTCGCCAGAAGATTCATGCTGCAGTCGTTCTTCAGAATCCCGGGGTGGACTCGCGCCGAGGCGCAGAGGACGGAGGAGCGGCTCCGTCAGATTCCGGGTCGTTGGCTCCGAGAAGTTCCTCTGAGTCTCAGCGTGCGATCGGCTCTCAGAGGTCACTCTCCGCTGCTGTCGGCCTGCCACGGCAACTCGACGCGGGTCGCTTGGTTCCAGAAATCTTCCAGCGCGTAGTATCCCCGCGTTTCCTCGTCGAACAGGTGGACGACCACGTCGCCGTAGTCGAGCAGGATCCAGCGGCTCTCGTTGTAGCCCTCGATCCCCAACCGCTTGTCGCCCAGATCCTTTTCGAGGTGGTTGTCGATCTCTTCGCTGATCGCGTGCAGTTGCCGGCGGCTGTTGCCGGTGGCGATCACGAAGTAGTCGAACACCGGGGTCACGGCCCGCATGTCGAGCACGGTGACTTCGCGGGCGTTGTTTTCCTCGGCGGTTCGCGCCGCGGCGAGCGCCAGCTTGAGGCTGCGCTCCGCGGGGGTCGGTTCGATGGCGACGGGGGCGGCGATGGGACTCTCCGGGGTAGGCGGCGACCGCAGGCGCCGGCCGGCTGGGCGCTGCGGACGGTTAATCGGGGGGGCAAAGTCGCAGATTCTACCCCAGAACGCCCCGGCGGGCGAGGGTCGCCCGAGCCCCGACGACCGCGTACATTGGGGCCACGATCGCTCCTGGGTTCGCCCCGGGGCGTCCCGTCTACTCGCATTCTGCACGCACTTTCGAGGAATCCTCCGCCATGGCCGATTGGATCGAACCCGGCAAAAAAGCCCCCGCGTTCAACCTGCCCGCCGACGACGGCACGAAGGTCAAGCTCGCCGATCTCGCGGGCAGCCCGGTGGTCCTCTACTTCTACCCCAAGGACGACACCCCGGGGTGCACCAAGGAGGCGTGCGCGTTTCGCGATCGCCGCAAGGAACTCGAGAAGCTGGGCGCCAAGGTCCTGGGGGTGAGCGCCGACGGGGTCGCCAGCCATGCGAAGTTTCGCGACAAGTTCAAACTGAATTTCCCCCTGCTGGCCGACGAGGATCACGCCGTCGCCGAGAAGTACGGCGCGTGGCGCGAGAAGAACATGTACGGCAAGAAGTCGATGGGCATCCAGCGGAGCACATACCTGATCGACGCCGACGGCAAAGTCGCCCGGGTTTGGAAGCGGGTGCAGGTCGACGGCCATGACGAAGCGGTGCTCGCCGCGCTCCAGGAACTGGCGTCGCTCGGCTGAGTCGGCGCCCGCGCCGGTTGGAGGCGATGCCATGGCAGTTCCCGTCAAGTCTTGCCTTGGCGACAACGTTTGCCTGCCCCGCATTCCCGCGCGGCAAACCGCGCCGTTTGGCGCGGCCCGGGCGGGGCGGTCCACGAAACGCGGGAATCCGTCGAGGGGAGCGGCCCGGTCGTGCCGGTCAATCGTCGGGTAGGGTTGCCGTGGAGCCTGCGCTTGGGGAGCGAACGCTGCGTCGCGACGCGAACCCGTCGCCGATTGTGCGCGTCATGATCGGGTAAGGCAGGAGGAGAGTGCCGGTCGCTGCGGCGGGTCGCCCGTCGCCGCGGCGTGCACGGTCGCTCCTCGGCTCCGAGGATTCACGCCTTCTTCCGGAGCGTCCATGATTCCGACCCCGCTTGCTCGACTTGGACTGATGGCCATGAATGCCGCTCCTGCTTGGACTTCGCTGCATCGCGACGTCGACCAGTTGGTTTCCCGGCTGCGGAAGGAGTTGCAGCGCGGCGACGAGCCGCTGGCGCTCACGGCCCGGATCACGCCGCTGGACGGCCCCGGCGCCGGGGAATCGCGCGAGGTCCGGCTGGCCAATTTCAGCGAACGAGGCATCGCCATCGAGCACGGCGGCCCGCTGGCCGAGCGCCGGGCGGTCGTGTCGTTCGAGAGCCCCGCTCTGGGACGCATTGCGGCGGAAGTCGATCTGTCCTGGTGCCGTTACCAACCCGGCGGTCGGTACACCAGCGGCGGCCGGTTCGTGCAGGTGCTGGAGGCGTGAGCGGCGCGTCGCGCCCAGGCCAGTTCACGCGTCGCGTTTCACGACAAACGCGCCCAGCGCGGCCAGAGACGTCTTGGCGGCCGAGGGGGGGAGGACCGTCAGTCGGTCGACCGCGCGCCGGGCGATCGTCGCCGCTTCGTCGTGGGCGTCCTGCAGCGCCCCGCTGGCGACGAGCCACTTCATGAGCGCGGCGGCGCTCGCCGCCGCCGGTTCCTCGAACAGCGATTGCATCCGCTCCCGTTCGCCGCGATCGAGCCGGTCGCGAAGCATGATCAGCGGCAAGGTCATCTTGCGGTTGACCAGATCCGTCCCCAGCGACTTTCCGACGGCCGATTCGTCCCCTTCCAGGTCCAGCAAGTCGTCGGCGATTTGGAAGGCGATCCCCAACTCGCGCCCGTACTGCTCCAACTGGGCGGAGACCTTGCCGTCGGCCCCGGCGTAGTGGGCGCCCAGCAGGCACGCGCACGCGGTCAGCTCGGCGGTCTTCGCCTCGACGATCGCCACGTACTCGTCCCGCAGCAGGCCGAAGTTGCCGCTCGAGGCGGTTTGACGCAGTTCCCCTTCGCAGACGATGTTCGTCGCCCGGCCGATCGTGCGGCAGCCGAATGTCGTCTCCAACGTGCTGGCCAGATAGAAGGCGTGCGTGAACAGGTAGTCGCCCAGCAAGACGCTGGTCTGGTTGTTCCAGCGGGCGTTCACCGTGGCCACGTGGCGGCGGACCTCGGCCTCGTCGAGCACGTCGTCGTGGACCAAAGTCGCCGTGTGGATCATCTCCACCACCGCGGCCAGCGTCACATGGTCGTCGTTCACCTCGCCGCAGGACTGGGCGGCCAGCAGCAGCAACGCCGGGCGAAGCCGCTTGCCGCTCATGCGGAACGAGTGCTTGGCCAGTTCGTTGACGAACGGGTCGTCGTTGTGCAGTTCGACGCGGAGTCGGTCGTCGACCGTCCTTAGATCGGCGGCGATCGGGGCCAGCAGGTCCGCCAATTGCTGGCGCCCCGTCGAATCGAGCGAGGGGGCTTGGCTCACGGGGCGCCTCCCGTTGCGGTCGAGGCTTGGCTGCGGGGCGCCGTCGGGAACGTCGCCTCGCGGGCGAACTCGCCGCTGGCGCCGCCGCTCTTGGAAACCAATTGCACCGCCTCGATCGTCATCCTCCGATCGAGCGACTTGCACATGTCGTACACCGTCAGGGCCGCGACGGAGACCGCCGTCAGGGCTTCCATCTCGACCCCCGTGCGGGCGGTCGTCGCCACGGTGGCGGTGATGCGCAGGGCGTCGTCTCCCTCGGGCGCCAGTTCCACCGCGATCGCATCCAGCGGCAGCGGGTGGCACAGCGGGATGAGCTCGCCCGTTCGTTTGGCGGCCATGATTCCCGCCAGCCGGGCGACCTCGCAGACGTCTCCTTTGGCGACGTCGCGGTCGAGGATGGCCGCGAGCGTCACGGGCTGCATCCGTACGAACCCGGCTGCGACCGCGCGCCGCGGGGAGACGGGTTTGTTGCCGACGTCCACCATCCGACTGGCCCCTGCGTCGTCGAAGTGGGTCAGCGGATTCGGCACGGGCGGCCTCGGCAAGCAGGGCAACAGGCAGTGAAGGTAACGCCGAACTCCGGCGTCGCTGACGCCCCGCCGGGCCGGACGGGTCATTCTAAGCGACGAGGCCGGATCGTCGAGGGCGTGTCGTCGGCAAGTCGGCCGCCTGCAGGGGAAACCGTACGGGGTCGAGACCGGTTAACCCTGCTCATCCGCCGGGTCGGAACCCCCGCCGGCGGGGGTCGAGGCGAGGATCTCCCGAGCGGCCTCCCAGTCCGCCCCGCGCACACGGACGGCGACCCTCCCCGGGGCCTCGGCCCGAAAGTCGGCCGTGAAGGTCCCTTCGGCCAGCGCCTCGATCCCATGGGCCGCCAGCAGAGCGACGACCATCGCCGCTTCGCGATCGTCAGCGACGCGAGCGACGACAGGCAGTTCAGAGTTGGTCATCGGACTGGACCGCGAGGGGGCGCGGCGCCTTGGGAAACGGCGGTTAGCATTGTGCTCGTGAGCAATATTCACGCACTGCTTTGTGCAAAACTCCGGGCGGCATCGCGGGGGCCGCGCGCCAACCCGTTTGCCGGCAACGACTTCCGCACGACACGCTCGGGGCCGGGCCGGAATTTTGCTAGCAAAACTCGCGGGGGAGTTGCAAAACTCCCGGGCTCGCCGCTGTCGATGTCCTGTCGTCGCCCTTGTCGTCGCTGCGGGCCGCGCGGCCGCCCGGCCGGCGTCGATTCGCGGCAGGCACGCTTCGTTCTACGCGACGCGCTGGCCCATATTCAACAAGAAAGTTCGGACTTTTCCAAACTCGCCGGGCGGGCAGTGCTGGCGATGGCTCTCGGCAGTGATGGCGGTTTTACCCCATCGCTTGGCAACCGTGAGACAGGTTGCGGGGGCAACCGGGGGTGCGGTTGCGTCTCGCCCGAACTCGGCATGTTCTACGACGCAACGCCGACTTCGCCAAAAAAGATTGCGGGGGCGTCAGGTCGGCGATAGGATTTGCCATGGCCGGGTTTGTGCCGACGGCTAACGGCGAGCAAGTGGCGTCCATCCGGCGGGCCACAGCATAGCGCCCGCCTGTTTTGAAGCTTGTTCCTTCTCGCGTGCTACGCCGCCTATCTCCTCGGGATGTCGCTTCTCGTGTAAAAGGATGAACCGCCGCACCCAATGGACGTAGGCCTGTTCCGTCCGAGAGGAGTACTGCTTCGCGCGTCGCGTGAATCGCATCCGGTCGAGCAACCGGGGCGCCTCGGATGGCGTTTCGTTGCTTGTCGCAGGTTGCGGCAAGGGGTAGGTTGAGGCCATGAAAAGGCCCTCCGTATGCCGAACTAGGGATACGGTACATATGTATAGATGACCGCAGGCAGATCGTCAACCAGCTTACTGAAGGTCTACTTCAATATGCAGGGCTTACTGAAGAAGTTTCTGTCTAATAACAAGTTAGGCGTATCATCATGGAGCACCTTGCCCAGCTTGCATTTGAGCACATGATGCTCATTCAGTTTAGTGACGAGGGTGATATCGACCCGGATTATTCGCTCAAATTAGTGGAGGCCCTGGCAACCGTCCTTCCGACGTTTGCGCCTGAGGAGCAGGATGCCTTGGCAACCATTGCAAAGCGAGTGCGGGATCAGATCAATGCGCCACCGGACGAGTACGGATATCAGCCAGGCCTATTGACTTCCGTCGAGGAGCGCGAGTTCGTCGATGCAATTATCAGCAAAAAAGCATTTGAAGAAGGGTATTTCTACGCCTAACAAGGCGTTGCAGTTGACCCGCCGGCAACGCGGGAGGGAGGGCAAAGGGGACAGGTCCAGATTAACACAGCGGACAGTCGTCGGTGGCTTTTCGAACATTCCCCCGCCCGCACGGGCTGAGGAAGTGGAAGATGGAGTGGAGGAATTGGACCTGTCCCCTTTTCTTCCCCTGTGACGGACGAGTTGCTGAAGGAGCAGACGGACCTTCTCCATGGCGCTGACCTCTCCGGCGATGAACGACGCTGCGCCGAGAGTCACTGCCGAGAGCAGTTGAAATCGACGGTGCTCGTTGAAGCGATGGTTCGAGGCCGCGACAAGCAATTTGACGTTGGCGGCTTTACTCAGTCGCAGGATGGAGTGTCGCGCGAGAACTGGCAAGCAGCGTGGGCCGAGGCGTATCTTTCTCAGGACGGCGAACGTCTTCTGGCGGAGCGTTGGGGCGACCCGCCGAAAGTCGACGACTTTCGTGTCGCCTTCTTCCTTCATTCTTGGAATGCGGCAAAGCCACTCGTTACGAGTTACGGAGAAGCGGGGTGTCCGGCAGTCCAGAGAATGCCTGAACGCCTTCAAAAGCTCGTGCCGTATGAGCCGGTTGACTGACTGTGGACAAGCCAACGGCTGAAGCTGATCGGGCCCGACATCCTGATTTCCAAGCGTCAACGTCGTTGGCAGGGCAGACATAACAAGCCGCTGCCGCTGCCCCGCCGGCCCGACGGCCGGTTTGGCGATTCTTCCTTCTCGGCGGTATACTGACGCTCAACCCCGTCCGCTTGAGGGCGGGCAACAGAGTTCGATCGATTGACATAGTAATGTCCGCCACACAGCAGATTGTCGACCGTCTGCAAAGACTCTCCGATGAGTCGGGCTGCCGGTTAACGGCAGCGCCATCGGCGACTCAACAGTGGTTGCGTGAGGACTCCCGCCTCCCGCCGGAGCTTGTTGACATCCTCTCAGAGTCGTGGCCGAGCGAGGACGTATCCTTGGGCGGATATGAATTGTGGAGTCTTGACCATCGATCGGATTCCGAGAGGGCGAAGATCGCCTTCAAAGGAGGATACTTTTTGATTGGCAGTGCTGGGAATGGCGACCTACTGGTGGTGCAGCGCCATCCCGACGCGATCGAGGAGTGCGAGATCGGTTTGATTTCCCACGAGGAGATGTGGGATAAGGGGTCGGCTCTTGGGAGCGTCTACGTGCCGATTTGCCGAGGGTTTACGACCCTATTGGATGCGGCAGAGGCCGACCGACTGCCGCTCGATTTTTACGATGCTCGACAGAAGCACAACGCTTGACCAGAGCGCTGCAGCGAACCGCCGCTCGACCGGCGACGGCCCGGCCGGCTTGCCCGGCTTCTTCGGCTCAAAGGCCGCCGCGGCGCCCTCGAAGAACTGCTTCTGCCGCTGGCAGAACTGGGCGGGGTGATCTGCGCCTCGTCGCACAGGTTCGAGACCGGGACCTTATCGACCAAGTGCCGCTTCACAAGCGCCGCCTTCTGCGCGGCCGAAAAATGACGCCGCTCACGCCGCGGCGAGTCCGGAGAATCGATGCTCATGGGGAATTCCTCCTGAAGGCGCTATGCTAACGCCCGTCAAGCAGAATTCCACTTCCGACTGAGGCAGGACAAACGACCGTCACCGGTGATCCGGAGTCCTTTCTCAAGGCCGGTGCGGGTCGGCATGGCTTTGTGTTCTCGTCGCCTCAGGGTGCGGAGTGCTTTACGGGAACGTTAATCGGGTTCCAGGCCTTCAAACATGTTGCGCCTGCGAGCCAATTTCATACAATCGAGGGTCATCTCGAAGCGGTCTCATCGACGGCGATTCACTAAACGGGCGGCACCACAAGGCAATGCACCGGAGTTGGCGAACAGCCCGTTGTCACAGGGACAATCGCCCGCGCCAACCCAGTGATTGCAGGCGTTCTGCAGGAATGAATGCGTGCTCCAGATTGGCGCCCAAAATTGGCTTCGAACACTGAAGGCGATCACCGAACCGTTAGGTTCGGACTTCTGGTCGGCGTTCACTCCAGCTACTGAGTCGGCGTTGCGCAGTGCGGAGAGGCAGCTTGGTCGCACACTGGATGCTGAGTTCCGTGAATTCTACCGCACCGTCGGCTACGGCCGATTTCCAGATTACGGCGAGTTCTACGCGCCAGACGAATTGATTCACGGTGCTGGTCCCGCCATTTACTTCATCACTGGCAGCTTGTCGCCGAGCGATGAATGGGCCACCGAACAGGAACACACGAAACTGTGGTTGACGCGCGGCCGTGCGAATCCCGCCCCGGAACGGTTTACCGACGAGATTCTGACGCTTGCTGGCGTCAAGTTATACGATCTGCTGCAGTTTGGATCGAACGGCTGTTGCTGTTACCATCAATTGTACGTTGGTCCCGACCCAGCACCGCTTCGCTACTGTTTGTTGACGGATTCACAGAATATGGAAGATCGGTCGGCGACGTTCTCAGAGGGCTTGTGGAGAATCCTTCAGTTCCGAATGCAGGATGCGAACTGAGCCTCGCGAACCATTGCATGCATGGGAGCGGCGGTGGCCAGCGGATTGTGAAATCAATGTCAACTCCCGCTGCCTCGTGATGCGGGTCGTTCGGCCACTTATGATAACTCGTTACGAACCTCTGCGCGATCCCTTCTCGACGGCCGATGCCGAGTACCCCCTCGTCACCTCGGAACGCGGTTGTTTGCGGGTTATGTTTCGTGATTGGCAAGAGAAGATCGTCACGCTTCTTTTTCATGACGTGGCAGCGTTTTCTTGGGATGATGGCGAGGCGGCCATCGATGCGAACCACCGCGATGATTGTTCCTACATAGTTCACGGCTCCCCGTGGCTGGCAAGACACAACGAGGTAGGAACATTGATGTCGTCTGAGGAAACGCGGCATTATAAGCTATGCTTTAATGCCTCGGGTGTGTTGCAGGTGCTGGCGTCTCGCCTTGAGATTCTGGCCGAACCATAAGGTGCGCCTGACTGCGTCGGTATCACGTGAATCGAGGTTCAAAGTCCCACAACCGTCGCAGCAGGTGAACTGGTGCGTTCAGCGTCTAAGCCGAGGCACAAAGATGACGCGAGTGCGCGTTGAGAGTTTCACCATCTCGCTTGACGGATACGGAGCAGGTCCGGACCAAAGCGTCGACAATCCGCTGGGCGCGGGCGGAGCCGATTTGCATCAGTGGCTGTTTCCGACCCGCACGCTGCAGCGCACCTTGTTCGGCAAGGAGGGGGGCGCGACCGGGGTGGACGAGGACTTTGCCGCGCGCGGCTTTCGGAACGTCGGGGCTTGGATCCTTGGGAGAAACATGTTCGGCCCCGTTCGCGGTCCCTGGCCGGACATGACCTGGAAAGGCTGGTGGGGGGACAACCCCCCCTATCACGTTCCCGTCTTCGTCTTGACCCACCATGCGCGCCCCCCCGTCGCGATGGAAGGCGACACGACGTTCCACTTCGTCACGGGTGGCGTTCGCGAGGCTCTGGACCGAGCCCGCGAGGCGGCCGGCGGACGGGATGTGCGGATTGGCGGCGGGGCGAATACGATTCGGCAGTATCTTCGCGAGGGTCTGATCGACGAACTGCATGTCGCGATCGCGCCGGTCGTGCTCGGTGCGGGAGAACGGCTGTTCGAAAGCGTTGACCTGCGGGCTGCCGGGTATGAGTGCGTCGAGTTCACGGCGTCGGAGAAAGCCGCCCATGTCGTTCTTCGACGCCAGGGGCGGACGGGCGCCTGACAACCGATTGCAGCGGACGGTCCGCTGCGCGGGGAGCGCGGCGGGCGGAGCCCAGGCAGGCCGAACCAGACGCTGCCGAGCTTGAACGTTCGGCGAGGAGAGCCGGCGGATTGTTCCGAACATTGAGCATAGGGAAAGGCGAAGCGATGCGAGCGATAACAACTCTGATTGCGACGGCGGTTCTGGTCTCGGCGGCTGGGCTGGCGTCGGCGTTTGCGTACGATGCGACATCCGTGCGGGTGACGGTCGACAACTTTCGCCGCGCCGAATCCGACACGTACTTCGCCCGGTTTGTGAAGGAGGGCGGCTTCGGGAAGTTCAAACACGAGCGCGAGCTGGCGTCGATCGACAACCAGACGGTGATCCGGCTGAACCGGGACACTTTGTACTCGTTCGGGGTGTTCGATCTCGTCGCCGCGCCGGTCACAGTCACGCTTCCGGACGCCGGCCAGCGGTACATGGCGGTGCAGGTGATCGACGAGGATCAGTACGCGCTCGACGTGTTCTATGCTCCGGGAACACATACGCTCACCAAAGAGAAGGTCGGCACGCGGTACGTTTGCCTGGCGATCCGGACGTTTGTAAACCCCAACGACGCGGCGGACGTGACGGCGGTGCATGCGCTGCAGGACGCGATCAAGGTCGAGCAGAAGGCGGCGGGCAAGTTCGAGGCGCCCGACTGGGACCAAGCGTCGCAGAAGAAGGTCCGCGAGGCGCTCTTGGCCCTGGCGGCCGCCAACGGCGGAATCGATTCGGCGCGGATGTTCGGGCGGAAGGGCGAAGTCGATCCGGTCCAGCACCTGATCGGCACAGCCGCCGGCTGGGGCGGCAACCCCGCGTACGCCGCCCTCTACGCGGGCGCCGAGCCGAAGCAGAACGACGGCAAGACGGCGTACTGGCTGACGGTCAAGGACGTGCCGGTGGACGGGTTCTGGTCAGTCAGCGTGTACAACAAGGACGGCTACTTCCAGAAGAACGCGCGGAACGCCTACACCGTGAATAACGTCACCGCCCGGCCGAACGCGGACGGTTCGGTGACGATCCAGTTTGGCGGCGACGAGAGCGCGCCGAACTGCCTGCCCATTATGCCCGGCTGGAACTACACGGTACGGTTGTATCGCCCGCGGAAGGAGCTCCTCGACGGCGCCTGGAAGTTCCCGGAGGCCCAGGCGGTGAAGTGACGCGTCAGCGCGCAACGCCGAACCAGGCGCTGCAGCGGACCCGGCCCGCATGCAGGCTGGCGGAGATTCATCGCTCACCAAGCGGGCCGGGCAGGTGAGCTTTGGGTTTCGGCGGTGGCGACATTCACGCGGAGCGCGATCATGAAGCTGGTTCCAGTCGAGTCGAGCATGTTGCTGGCCGTGGGTTACGATTCGGCGACCAAGGAACTGGAGGCGGTGTTTTCCAGCGGCGCCGTGTGGCGTTATCGCGATGTCCCGAGCAAGGTCTATCGCGAGTTGTTGGCTGCTGATTCGAAGGGCGGCTACATGCAGTCGTATGTCCTGGGCGTTTACTCGGAATATCGCTTGCGGCGGCGGTAGACGCCGCCTCACAAGGCGCTGCGGTTGACCCGCAACCCAACGGCCGGTTTGGCGTTGCTGCTCCGCAGCGGCTATACTTCGCATCATCCGCTCGCTTGAGGGCGGGCAACTATGCCTTGTCGTTAAGCGGCGGGTAAGCCGATGGTCGCGTTGAGCGTAGTGGCGGCTTCGACTGCGATGAGCCCGTTAGGCATTGCCTACTGGGCGTCGCCGATTGCCGTCCTCGTCGGTCTTCCTTTGTACCTTGGTCGGACCAGGCGAGCGCGGCTGCAATTCATGGTCGGGGCCGGCTTGGGCGCCGCACTCGCGTTCGGGTCCGTCGCCGCTTGGTTTCAGACTCAGACCGGCGACTTTGTCCAGGCACTGTCACCCCTCCGAACTTGGTTGACCACGGTTGCGGGAGGGCTCCTTGGCATTGCGTTCGCGGCCGGCGCCCGCGGCGTTATGAGCCGCCTCGCAAGGCGTTGCGGTTGATCCGCAGCTCAATGGCCGGTTTGGCGTTTTTCCTCTGCGGCGGTTATACTTCGCAACATTTGCTCGCTTGAGAGCGGGCAACTGAGCTTGGTCGTTCCCTACTAGCATGGAGCAAGACATCCCAACCATGGACAACGTCGCGCGTCGAGTCGTGTGCAGCGCGGCGACCGGAGCCTGCTCTGCGTTCGTTGGTTTGGCGGGCGTGCTCGTGGGCGGCGTCGTCGCATGGACAGTTGTTCGAGGGGCGCCCGGGGTTGTCCTTGCCATGATACTGGGAGGGATCGCTGCAGTCGCAATGAGACGCCTCATGTCGTGGCCGGCGTCAACCATTGCGGGAGCGGTCGGCGCGATGGTCGCCGCATACGTGGCGATCGCCAATGCCGAAGTTGTTGAGCCGGGGAGCTGGGACTGGGCTCTCACAGGCGGTCAGCGCGGCGGCATGATCGGCATTCCGCTGGGCGCAGTGCTCGGACCGCTGGGATTGACGAAGAGAATCTCGTGAACGGATCATTCTTGATGGACCCGCTGAACAAAGACGTGCCCGCGGAGCGCTCGATGGCACGGCTTGGCGACGGTTGCCTGTGTGCTTGTGCCCGGTGACGGCGGTCGTTCGGCATCACCTTGCGAGCAGGACGGAATTCGTCAATGAGCCATACCCTCTCGAACGGCGCGCGAACGGCCTGCTTGATTTTTGGTGTGGTCGAGGCGCTCGGGGCCGGGCTTTGGCTCCTCGCCGGGGCGGGGGTCTACGGATCGCCGCTCGCCGGCATGGACGGGCCGGAACTGGCTCGAATCGGGGCGTTCCTCCTCGCCGGACCGCTTTCTGCGCTTCTCGCCGCGATCGTCGTCTTGCGGCGGCCGCGGTGGGGGGCGGCTTGGCTGGTCGCCGGGGGCTTTGCATCGGGCGCCCTGGCCGTCCCCTTCCTGAGGACAGACGCCCACATCCTCCCCCTTGCGCTTGTCTCGCTGCCGATGCTCGTCGTCGGATTGTGGCTCATCAAGGCGTCCGCCGACGCCACAGGCAGCGGGGCAGGTTCCGAGCATCCTGTCGAACCGGGGCGTCAGCAGGACTCTCGCAGCGGGATCGGCTCGGTGCTGCTGGGGGTGCTGCTCTTTCTCATCGCAGCCGTCGGGACTTACGCTTTGACAATCGCACTTGCGATCAACAATGTCACAGGACTGCGGGGGGCGATTCGACCGGACAATCCGCTGATTCGCGAGAATCAGGATCTGGCCGACGGGATCGTCGTCGTGCTCGTGGCGACTGCGGTCGTTGGGATCACCATGCTGCGAAAGCGTTTGCGCCTGCGTTGGGAGGCCGTCGCAGGCACGTGGGCGGCGGTGCTATTGGGCGGCCTGATCCTCCTGCTTCGTTGACGGCGAAGTCCGAAGCAAGCGATGCCCCAGAGCCGTGCCATCGAACGTTGCGGCAAGGGACAATCGCTCGTCGCGGCTGGGTGATTGCCGGCGTTCGGTCGGTCACGGAAACGCGAACCTACAAATCGCCTCGGCTGATTTGCGACCATGAAAGTCAAGCGTGACGATGCCTGGGGCATGTTGGAGGTGCAGAAGGGCGAGGGCTGTCTGGGCGCGGCGGGGGCGTGGTTTGCAATTGTGGGCGCCGCAGCCGGTTGCATGTTGATCCTGGGATGGCGAGCCGGCGATTTCTCGACGGAGATCTTGCTGGGCGGCGGGATCCTCGTCGGCGCCTTCGTCCTCTGCGGTCTGGGGCTGGCCACATATCGCGAGCGGTTCCGCTTCGACGCCGCCAGCGCGTCTCTGACGCAGACGAGGCAGGTGCTGTTCGTGTCGTATTGGCGGCGGCGGCGGTCGAGCCGCGATTTCAAGGCCGTCGATCTGTCCTGGTACAGTCGTGCAAGCTCTAAGACGGGCGAGTCCTTTTGGATTCAGGTCGTCCGACTGTTGCCGGGCGACAGCGCGGCGCCCGCTGAACCGCTCGAACTGGGGTCCGGCAGACCGGGGGAGAGGATGCAATCGCTCGCGCGGGAGATCGCGGAGTTCTGCAAACTGCCGCTGCATGAGTCGCCAAAGGAAGCGAACTGGCAGAGCGACAAGGGATCTCGGACCGGCTAAGCCGGCTGAGAACGTGAACGGGGATCCCTTTCAATCGGTCGAAGTTATCGCTCAACCTGACTCGCCGCATTCTTGCCTGGAGCGAGCCTAAGCGCACAAAAAAAGCCCCGCTGCCGGGGCAGCGGGGCTTTCTTGTTAACGCGAGGGAGCGCGGCGTCTCGGGAAGCGACGGTCGCGACGGCGATCAAATCGTTCGATCGTCCCTGCTCTGGCAAATCCGACACGGGCTGGCGAGGCCCGTCGGGGAGTTGGCTTCGCCGACCGCCGCGCCGAGGGAGCCGACGCCGGCAGCCGGGTGGGTTGACTCGTTCTCGACCCGTGGCGACGACGCAGCCCGCAGTTCGCCGGGGCTGCGATCGTCGAGTCTTAGACCAGCTCCTTGCGGGCGCCGATCAGCGTGCGAAGACGTTCGGCCAGCAGCGCGGCGTCGAACGGCTTCTTGAACGTTTCGTTGATGCTCGAGCGATCGAAGCTCGCGGCGCCGCCGTCGTCCGGCAGCAGGGCGATCAGGATCGTTTCGGCGAAGTCGGGGGAGCGTCGCAGATTTTGGCAAATCTGGACCGCCTCGAGTTGGCCGATCGAGAAATCGACGATGATGCAGTCGGGGTGGAAGCTTTCGGCTTGGATGCCGGCTTCAAAGCCGCTGGCCGCCGTCGAGGTGCGGAACGACTTGTCGGCGGGGAGTTCGCGCTTCAGGTTCTCGATGAGAACCTGATCTTGGGCCACGATCAGCACTTTGGCCATCGCCTCGTCCTCAAGATCGCCCAGCGGCATGCCGTGCTCTTTGAGGAAGCGGATCAGGTACTCGCGGGGGATGCGGCGATCCTGGGAACCAGGAATGCGATACCCCTTGAGTCGACCGGAGTCGAACCACTTGCTGACCGTGCGCGGGGCCACTTTACAGATCTTGGCGACCTGACCAGTTGTAAAGACCTTCATCACGGGTACTCCAAAAAATGCTCGCGTTAACGCTCACAGGGCTTCGGAATTGCCAATCCGAAGCCACGGGGCCCGCGGGTACGGTTGCGGCGTGCGATCCTGGCGTCGAGATTCCCTTCCGCCGGGATTGGGTCGAGGCACGCTTGCAAACGTCTGGGTCGGGGCCTTGGTAATCCTTTGCTCGGGGGCAGGTTCAGGTCCTTCTGATCCGGTCCGTGCTTATCTCCCTCTTCGGCAATGCTGGCGCCCGGAGATTGGCGAAAGTCGTTAAATTGGAGAGCTTTGGGTTGAGACTCTCCAACCGCTACGACCGTCCTCGTCCAAGCGCAGCACCGTCTTTGTCGGCGATGCCAGACCATGCTGGCGCGGAGAGAGCATGCGATCGCGATCCGCCGAACGCTCCGCTGCGGCGGACCGTCGGCGCAAGGCGCACCTTGCGGCGCACGTGCGATTATCAGGCAGGCTCCCCCCTTGGCTGGACTGCCGGCGCCGGCGGCCGTGGCTTCCTCCGTGGCCGGAGGAACAGGCTGCCGAGGCAATCCATCCGAACTGTTATTTCGATTCGCGAGGGGGGTCGACTTTAGAAACTTTCAACCATCGCGAAACCTGGCAGGGTTGTACGGGTCGTTCGCAACGTGCCGTGAAGCCGGAACGCATCGGTTTGAAGGCCTGTGCCCTTTGTCGGGGCGCGCAGGGGCCCGGGCCGCGGTTTGAGGACGCGGACGCGGCTTGCCGAGACTGTCTGGGGGCGGCAGGCGCGAAAAAAGGCTCGCCTCCCGAGCGGTCCAAGCCTTGCGTTGGCGGCGCTGGCCTGCATCTTGGTAGGGGAGCGACCGCGCCGGTCTTCCGCTCCCTGCCCTTGCCCGCGCCGTCCCCCGTATCGTCCTATGCCCAATCATATGCCGTACACGACCGAAGGGCTGCCGTTTTTCGGCACGGCGCCCCGCGTGTGGCATGGGATGACGCTGCCGGTGTGGCTGGGGCTGCTGGCGCGAGGGGGCTTTCGGGTTTCCCCCGGGCGGATCCCGATGTGCCTGTCGATCACCGCGGCGAGCGTCGTCAACTCGGCGCTGGCCGCGTGGGAGCAATTGGTCAACGGTCGTCGCGTCGCTGCGGCCGAGGTGGCGCCCCCGCTGTTGATCGTGGGCCACTGGCGCACCGGGACGACCCTGCTGCACGAATTGATTGTCCGCGATCCGCAGTTTTCGTTTCCGACGACGCTGCAGACGATGGCGCCCCATCACTTCCTGTCGTCGCAGTGGCTGGTGCGGCCGGTGATGCAGTTGACGATGCCGAAGCGCCGTCCCATGGACGCGATGGCGATGGGCCCCGACCTGCCGCAGGAGGACGAGTTCGCTGTCTGCAACCTGGGGCTCGATTCCTGCTATCTCCACTGGGCGTGGCCGAACCAGCGTCGGTTCGAGGAGTATCTCGATTTCGCGGCGTCGACCCCCGCGCATCGCGGCGCTTGGAAACGCAAATTCATGCGGTTTCTGCAGCGGCTGGCCGTCGGGGACTCGCGGCGGATCGTGCTCAAGAGTCCCACGCACACCGCTCGGCTGGGGCTCTTTCACGAGATGTTCCCTGCGGCCCACTACGTCCACTTGGTGCGCGACCCGCGGGACGTCATCCCGTCGATGATCCGCACCTTCCAGCGGCTCCATTACATGCAGGGGCTGCAAGAGCCGCGGTTCGACGAGTTGGAAGACGCCATGTTTTGGCTCTTCACGCGGATGCACGAGCTCGAACAGCGGGACCGGGCGTTGATTCCCGCGGGGCAGTACGTCGACCTGCGGTACGAGGATCTGGTCGCCGACCCGCTGGCGGCGGTCGCCGGGATCTACGAGCACCTGGGCCTGGACGGGTTCGACCGGCTCCGGCCGGAGTTGGTCGCGTACTTCGAGTCGGCCAAGGGCTATCGCCCCAACCGCCACCAGTTGCCCCCGGCGTTGGCTGAGCGGATCGACCGGGAGTGCGGCGATTACGCCGAGCGGTTCGGGTACGCCGCTGCGCGAGCCGAAGTTGCCGGGTGACTGCGGCGCGCACGGCGAGCCTACGCCGCGCGACGCTTGCCCCCCGTCGGGCGCAGTCCCTTGGCCGCCGCCAAGGCGCGGCGATACCCCAACCGGACGCGGGCGCTCGCCTTGGTCAGCCCGAAGCGAACCGACTCGGCGGCGGACAGCTCGTAGCAGCTCGCCGCGTCGGCGTGCCGCGAGATCCGTTGGTAGCGGTGCAGAATCTCGGGGGCGATCGCTTCCAGGTCGCGCCGCTGGTAGCAAAACGCAAAGTGCCCGAACAACGCCTCGGGCACAATCGCGTTGGGGCGGTTGAGCCGGCGCGGGACCTCTTCGGTCAGAAACGGTTCCTCGTCGACGCCGGTGCGGCCGCTCTCGGGGAGCGACGCCATGTCGGCCCCGAACCAACAGATCGCGTTGATCGAGAACCGGCGCAGGCCGTCGAATTCCATGGGGAGCTCGCGCCACCGATCGAGTTTGCCCGCGGTGGCGTCCTTGAGGAACCGGCGATGGAGCTTTGCGGCGAACGCGGAGCTCCGCCAGCCGATCGGGCAGAGGCAATCCTCGGCGACGAGGCCCCATTTCGTCGGCACGAGCCCGGCCTGCTGATGCAGGTGCGTGCAGATCGCGTTGTTGACGATGTTGCCGAGCATGAGAAACGGCTCGCGGCGGGCGAGGCGCGCCCCGCGCATCGCGGCGATCGCTCCCTCGGCGACGAAGCAGACGTCGTCGTCGAGCCGCAGGTAGATCGTCCGCGGATCGGTCGCTTGCCGCATAAAACGCCAAATCGAGTACCCGATCTCCTCGGCGCCATGCATCGGCTGCGTCACGACCCGGAAGAAGTCGGGATACTGGTCGACCAATCGCAGCAGGAACGCCACGTCCTCGGGTTCGCGGGTGTTGACCCACCACTGGTGTTCGTCAATCACGTGCCGATTGCGCAGGAGATAGTTCGCCAGGATTTCCATGTACCGCCGCCGACCAGCGGGGGTGACGGTGACAAACCGGCAGTCGCCGGTGCGAGCAGACGTTGCGGGAGTCGCGTCCATGGGCGGAAGTCGGCAGATTGTGTGTGCGGGAAATGGCGACCGGAACAAGCCCGGCTACGCGGCCGCGGCCGGAGTCGCCGCGGCGGATGAGTCGGCGATCCACACCGAGCCGACGACGCGAAACGCTTCGGGGAAGCACTCGTCGACCGCCTGCACGACCCCCGGGTGGAGATCCTGGTAATCGTGCCCGGCGATCACCGGCACGCCGATGCTTTGCGCCCAGCGGATGTCGGCCAAGGTCGCCCGGTACGAGTGGTCGGCGTCGATGAACACCATGCTGGGCGTCGGTCCTTGGTAGCCCGCGTAGAACTCTTCCGCGGTTCCCTCGAACAGTTGCGTCTGGCAATGGTCGAGACAGTATCGCAAGGTGCGTTGGGCGATGACTCGTTGATCGGCCGCGGGGAGACAGAACGGGTTCCAGCAGAAGTTGTCGACCGCGATCAGCGCTTGCTCAGGCCGCTTAAGACTTGCCAGCAACTGCGTCGTCCAGCCGAACAGGGCGCCGATCTCGACAATCGGCCCGGCGAACGCGCCGGCCCGCTCGACGGCCAGACGCAGCCCCGCTTCGTCGGTTTCCGAGATTCCGCCCCAGACGGTCACGCTGCGGTGTTCGAGGAAGAAGAGGTGCGAATCGACGAGCTTCTTCAACTCGCGACGATGTCGCACGAGCGCCCGGGTGTAGCGAATGCGGCGTTTCCAAGTGCGAAACATGGCGGGGCCCCGGCGACGATACGGGAAAGCAAACGGCGGGGGTGGATCATCGCGTTTTTCGGCCAGGCGGGGAATGGGAACTCTCCCGAGCGCCAAGCCGAGTGCTAGCTGCGCCGTGGCGCCGCTTGGTCTGGCGCGACCGCACCGACTCACGCGGCCTTTGCCTGCGGCGCGTCCGGCGACTCGGGAGCCTCCTCGGAGCGCGTCAGGGCCGCGGCGCGGATACGGCCCCCTTCGCCGACGTCCTCGAAGCGGACCGACACCCGCTTCGACACCCCCGATTCCTGCATCGTGACGCCGTACAGCGTGTCGGCGCACATCATCGTGCGCTTGGAGTGGGTGACCACGATGAACTGGGTCGACTGCATGAATTCCTTGATGACGCTTACGTAGCGGTCGATGTTCGCCTCGTCGAGCGCGGCGTCGACCTCGTCAAGCACGCAGAACGGGCTGGGGCGACTCTTGAAGATCGCCAACAGCAGGGCGACGCAGGTGAGCGTCCGTTCGCCGCCGGAGAGCAGCGAGATGCTGCGCGGCTGCTTGCCGGGGGGGCGGGCGACGATTGACACGCCGCATTCGAGGACGTCGCCCCCGGCGTCGTCCTCGAGCACGATCGTCCCCTCGCCGCCGCCGAACAACTTGGCGAAGATCGCCTGGAAGTGCTCGCGGATTTCGTCGACCGTGTCGGTGAACAGCTTGCGGCTTTCGACGTTGATCTGGGAAACGATCTTCACGAGCCGTTCGCGGGCTGCAGCCAGATCGTCGTATTGCTCGGCCAGCGCCTTGTAGCGCGATTCGAGCTGCGTCAACTCGTCGACCGCTTCCAGATTGACCGGCCCCGCGGCCTGCACGCGGTCGCGCAGTTCGGCGATTTCTTGGTCCAGTTCCGTTCGGGGAACGGCGATCAACTCGTCGTCAATCGGCCCGCGCGCCGCAACGGCCAGGTCGATCTTGTAGTCCTCGCGCATCCGGTCGGCGAGCGTGGTCCGCTTATGTTCCCACTGTTGCAAATCGAGCTGTTGTTGCTGCTGCCGACGCTGCTGACCCAGGAGCTGCTTGCGCAGGGCGTCGACTCGCACGACCGCCTCGCCTCGTTCGGCCAGCCGCTGCTGACGCCGGGCGTCGAGCGCCGATTTCTCGGCGGCCAGCGCGTCCTTGCGGCGAAACAGCTCGGCCGCTTCGGCGGCGTGATCGAGACTTGCGAGCCGTTGGGCGTCGCGTTGGGTCCGACATGCCGCGATCTGCGCGGCGATCTCGGTCACGGCGCGGTCCTTTTCCTGCCGTTCGCGGGTGAGCTGCTCGACTTGGCGGCGCAAGCCGTCGCGACGCTGCTCGCTGCGGGCCAGCGCCACGCGGTCCTCGGTGAGCGAGGTTTGCAGCGCCTCGTGCGTCGCGGCGAGCGACTGCTCCTTCGTCGTCGCGATCGCGAGCGACTCCTCCTCAGTCGCGATCAACGTCTGCAGTTCCTCCTGCCGAAGGCTGCACTGCTCGAACTCAGATCGCTCCTCGGCCAAGCGCTGATCGGCGTCGCCGCGTTGGGCCGCAATCGCCGCGAGCCGCGCCTCGGCCTGCACGAGCTGCTCGCCGGCGGCTGCGGCTCGAACTTTGGCGTCGCTGTGGGCGTGGGCCGCCTCGGTGCGGCGCTTGGCGAACGTGCGCTCGTCGCGCTGGGCCTCGGCGATCCGGCGTTCCAGTTGCTCGCATTCCTGGCGGCACGCCTCGACCTCGATCGCCAACGCGTCGACATGTTCGCGCAGGGCGCGCAGTTCGCTCCGCCGCGACAGGAGCCCCGAGGTCGTCTGGCGGGGGCCGACGACCATCGCCCCGTCGGCGGAGAGCATCTCTCCCCCGACTGTGACGAAGTTCAGCCCGCGACCGACCGATGCGGAGAGGCCGAGGGCCGTCTCCAGCGACTCGACCAACCAGAACCGCCCTAACAGCCGGCGCGGCAGCACGGCCAGATCGCCGGTCGCCTCGACGTACTGATCGGCCCGACCGATGACGCCGGGCTCGGCCGAGAGATCGATCCGATCGACCGCGCTGGCCGGTTGGGGGACGTCGAGTCTCAGGAACGTGGTGCGGCTCGCCCAGCCGGTTCGCTCCTCGGCCAGCGCCGCGGCCAGATCGGACGTGCGCGAGACGACCAAATAATCGGCCCGTTCGCCGAGGGCGATTTCCACGAGCGGGGCGATGTCGGCGTCGACCCGCAGCAAGTCGGCCACGATTCCGCGAACGCCGCCGAACGGCCCGCGAGGTTCCTCGCGGGCTCGACGCAGCACTTCCTTGGCGCCGGCGTTGAGCCCGTCGAGCCGGCGTTCGAGTTCCTCGAGCACGACGATCCGCTCACGGGCGCCGGAAAGCCGCCCCTGCATCTCGACGAGTTGCTTCTGGCGGCCTGCAAGCGTCGTGCGGTCGGCGTCCAGGCGGGTTTGGGCGTTCTCGGCCAGGGCGGTCGCCTCGGCCAGCGCGGCCGTCGCCGCGGCGAGCAGGGCGTCGACCGCCGCCGCTTCGTTGCGATGGCGTGCGACGGCTTGCTCCAGCGGGGCCGCTTCCTCGGCGTGCCGCGCCGCCGTCGCCTCCGCCGCGGCGATCTTGGCGCCCAACAGCTCGCGCCGGTTTGCCGTGGCGTCGGCCTCGCGCCGGGCCTCGTCCAGCGCGGTGCGCGAGCGGATTGCGCGGTCGCGCACCGTCGCCAACTCCTGTTGCAAGACGTCGAACTGCAAGGTCGCGGCGGCGACCCGCTGGGCGAGGTCGGCGAATTCGCGCTCGGCCTCGGCCAACTCGCCGACAGATTGCTCGGAGAGGTTTCGCGAGTCGCCCCGCCGCGTCGACAACGCGACGAGTTGGGCCCCCAGCCGGCGGGACTCGGCGGTCAGTTCTTCGTCACGGGCCAGCGCACTGGCCCCGGCGGCCTGGATCGTCGCGAGTCGCTCGCGCACCGCGGCTCCCTCGTCGGCGATGCGCTGCGAGTCGGCTTGCAGCGATTCCGCCGCGGCGTCGCGCTCGGCAAGGTCCGTTTCGGCGCGGGCGACCTGCGCCTCGATCTCCGTCGATTGAGCCGTTTCTCGCGCGGCCGCGGCGGAGAGCGCCTCGATCCGCTGAGTCAGTTGCGACCAGTCGAGCCGGCCGACGTGCGTGCGGAGCCGTTCGAGCCGTTCGGCCGACTCGGCGTACTTGCGCGCTCGCCCGGCTTGGGCGCGAACGCTCTTGAGCCGCGACTCGAGCTCCTCGACGATGTCGGCCAAGCGCTGCAGGTTCTGCTGGACTCGTTCGAGCCGCCGATCGGCCTCCTCGCGTTTGAGGCGAAAGCGGCTGATGCCGGCCGCCTCCTCGAACACCAGCCGTCGCTCCTTGGGAGACGACTGGAGCATGGCGTCGACTTTGCCTTGCTCGATGATGTTGTACGACCCGGCGCCAGCGCCGACGCCGGCCAGCAACTCGCGTACGTCCCGCAACCGGCACGGTTGGCGGTTGATCAGGTATTCGCTCTCGCCGCTTCGCAGCACGCGCCGTGTGATTTGCACCTGCTCGGCGTCGTAATCGAGCAGCCCGGCCGAGTTGTCGAACACCAGCGAGGCCTCGGCGGCGTTCGCCGGGCGGCGATTCGACGCCCCGCCGAAGATGACGTCGGTCATTTCCTTGCCGCGCAGGCTCTTGGCGCTTTGGGAACCCAGGACCCAGCGGATCGCGTCGACAACGTTGCTCTTGCCCGAGCCGTTCGGGCCGACGACCACAGTGATGCCGCGCGGAAACTCCAGCCGCGTGCGGTCCGCAAAGCTCTTGAAGCCGTTGAGTTCGAGGGCTTGGAGCATTTGCCAGCGGGGCGAGAGTGGTCGGGGTGCGGAGGTCGGAGAATCGGCCCCTGTGCGAGCGTCGCGATAGCCGGGCGCTCCGGCTATCGCGCCGCGACGCGGTCGGCGTCCTCGTCGCCGGGTCGTTTCTCTTCCGCATCGCGGCCGGCCTCGGGGAGGGCGTTCACCGCAAGCCGGCTCGTCAGCGAACCGCTCGTCTTGGCCTGCTGCAGCATTTGGACGACGTCGGGATACTCGCCGCCCAGTTCGACGATCGCCCGGATCACGTCGTCCAGGTCGGTCGACACGGTGCGCTGTTCGGTCGGTTGATTGGGGACGAACCGGCTGATCGTCAGTTGCCCCCCGCTGAGGCCGTTGAGCATGATCCACTTCCCGGCGTCGGCCACCATCGGCAGCTTGAGCTTCTGGTCGCGCCCGAACAGCACGATTTCGGCGCGGTGGCTGCTGGTGACGTGAACCATCGTCGGCCCCGGCACGTCGACGACATGGTAATTGAACTTGCCGGCGAGGTTCTCCCCGCGGATCGTCGGATGATTGGGCGACATTTTCCACAAGCTGCGGAACGCCCCGTACCGGGTTTCGGCGCTCTTCAGTTCAAGCATCTCGACGAGCGCCTCGCTGGCCGCGGCGTCCTGCATCGTGCTCAGGGCGCCGAGCGCATGGACGCGATACGCGGGTTCGTCGCGGGCGGCGGCGGCCAGCGGCGCGACCGCTTCGGTCACGTCGAGGTAGGCCAGCGCCTCGGCGGCGTGGAACCGCACCTCGGCGTCGTCCGAGGCGACTCCCGCCTTGAGAGCCGCGATCGCTTCGTCGTTGCCGATCGCCTCGAGCCGCAGCGCCGCATTGGCGGTCGTCACCGGATCGAGCAACTGATTGCGCAGCAAGTCGAGCCGCGCCAGGCGCTGACTGGGCGATTCGCGAATCGCGATGCTGCGGACGACGCGCATGTAGCGGCCGACGTTGTCTTTGTAGCGGGGGTGAACGTCGATTTCGATGAACTTGTCGTCTTTGGGGGTCGCGACGCCGCGACGCTGGCCGTCGAGATAGGCGTAGAACCGCTCGTTGACCGCCTTGCCGACCATGGCGCTCATCCGGACCGTCTGGTTCGAATGGTCGAGAAACAGCCCCAGATTGCGCGACTTCGTGGCGACGCCGCCTCCCAAGATGCGTCCCTTGGTTAGGTACGCCGTCGAGCCGTCGACGTCGGCCGAGGGATCGACGAGGATCGGTCCCGCGGCGACCCCCGTGACATGCCCCTTGCGGATCTGGTCTCCCAGCACGGCCGTTTCGGCGAGTTCGGTTTCCAGCAGCGTCCCGCTGCGGAGGCTCGACGTTTCGCTCCGCGTGGGGATGCGGACCTCGACGTCGAAGCGATCTCCCTTCTGAATCCCGGGGCGCAACACGCCGCGCACGAGCACGATCGCGGTGTTGGGCGACGCGAGGACTTCGTTCGGGTTGGCGATCTCGCGGCGATTGAGTTCGGCGAGCACCGTGCCGCGTTGCGGCGAGGGGGCCGGGTCTTCGCCCGTTCCCTGCAACCCGGTCACCAGCCCCAGCGATTCCACCTTCGCGTACCCCAGTCCGTAGGGATGAGCGACGCTGCTGACGAGCTTGACGCCTCCGTCGTCGCCGTCGTCGTCAGCGAGGGACTTCTCGGGACTTTGGTGGCGAAACAGCGGACCCATGCAACCGATCGCCGCGGGGATCGTCGCCGACAGGGCAATCAGCCCGTAGCGCACGAGCGAATTGAAGGCGAGACGACGAGGATTTGGTCGAGCGTTCATGCGTCGATGCTCCCAAGGACTGCGCCTCATGGGCGCAGCGGGTCCGCGAGTTGCTGGCAAGCGGCCGGGAGAGTAGGAGGCCCGGCGCCGGCGGTCAAGGGAACCGCCCCGGCGTGCTAGCGACCGCGGCTACGGGGGGTCGTACCCGCTTCCGCCCCAGGGGTGGCACCGCGCAATCCGTCTCGCCCCGCGCCACGCCCCCCGCAGGGCGCCGTACTTGCGCACCGCCAGGACGAAGTACTCGCTGCAGGTCGGCTGATACCGGCACCGCGGACCCAGCAGCGGGCTGAGCCCTCGTTGATAGCACCGTGCCGCACAGATCAGCATTGCGGAGGCCGCCCGATCGGCGATCGCCAGGACGCGGTTCACGGCGATGTCCCCCGCGGAGGGTTGCCCAGCGATCGTGCCGCATCGCGGGCAAGCCGCACCAGCGACTGCAGCACGATCGCCGTCGCCGGGCGGGCCTGCGGTCGCGGCAGCACGACCAAGTCGACCGCGGGGAGTTCGGCTTGGCTTTGTCGGAACGCTTCGCGCAGGACCCGCTTCCAACGATTGCGGACGACGGCGTTGCCCGCCTTGCGCGACACGACCAGCCCCAGTCGCGGGACTTCGGCGTCGTTCTCGCAGGCATAGACGACCAGCACGCCGTCCCCGCGCGACCGTCGCCGCTGGAACACCCGATCGAACTCAGCCGTGCGCAACAGCCGCGCGGATTTGGGAAAATCGTTCATCGGCCGGGCGAACATGGGAAGCAATTTGAACGGAGAGGGTGACGCGGCGCAGGGCGCCGTACTCAGTCGACGCGGGTCTCGCCGGGCTCGTGCCGATGCTCGTCGATCGTGTCGTCCAGGGGATCGCTCGGGTCGTCCCCCGCCGGCGACCCCGCGCTGCGGAAGCGTTCGACGCTCGACCGCAACAGGGACTCCCGATCAGGCGGGATGCTCGGCCCGCGACGATGCGAACCAATTCGGCGCACCCAGTGCCCCCCCAACAGCGTTGCGACCACCAGCAGCAGCCCGACCAATGCGATCCCCAGCAGGGCCATCAGCACGACGGTCCGCAGCGGTTCAGGGAGTTTCTCTGCGGTCGCGGCGACGAGCACGGCGGGGACGAGCGGGACGGTCACGATCACCATCGCAATTCCGTGCGAGGACTGTCGGCGTAACTCGCGGCGATTGCCGCCAGATGCTTGCGATCGGCTTCGCTGAGGTTCTTGGGCAGCATGACCGCGAGTTCTGCGAACAGGTCGCCGGGGGCGCCGTCGCGGGGCTTGATCCCCTGCCCTTTCACTCGCAGCTTCTGTCCGCTCGAGGCTCCCGGCGGGACTGTGAGCGTAATTGTGCCGTGGGGCGTCGGAACGTCGATCTTGGCGCCGAGCGCCGCCTCGGCGAGCGTGATCGGGACGCGCACGTCGAGCCGTTTCCCCTGCCGACGGAAGTGCGGATGGGGCGCCACATGCACGGTGACCAGGATGTCGCCCGCGGGTCCGCCGCCGACCCCCGGTTCTCCCTGGCCGCGGAGGCGAATCTTCTGTCCGTCGTCGATCCCGGCGGGGATCCGCGCGGCGATCTGCTCGGTCCGGCCATCGCCGCGACGGACGTCCAGCCGTGCTTCGCCCCCCAGCACGGCCGTGGCGAAGGGGACGGTCAGCTCGTGTTCCATGTCGCTGCCGCGGGCCTGCGTCGTGGTGCGCCGGCCGGCGCGGCGTCCGCCGCCGAATTGCTTGAAGAGATCGGCGAACCCGCCAGCCCCGCCGCCTCCGCCGAACAGGTCCTCGAGATTGACCTCGAATCCGCCCGCCGGCCCCCCGCTCCGTGCGCCGGCGCCTGGCCAGCCCTGCGGGCCGCCCGCGCCCATGCGTTCGAAATCGGCCCCGTAGCGATCGTACATCTCCCGCTTCTTGGGGTCGTTGAGGACGTCGAACGCGGCCTGCACTTCCTGGAACTTGGACTTCGCCTGCGGATCGTCGGGGTTCAGGTCGGGATGATACTTCCGGGCCAACTGCCGGTACGCCTTGCGGATGTCGTCGGCCGATGCGCCGCGTTGGACTCCCAATGTCGCGTAGTGATCGGCCATAAACGACGAAACAAGTCGGTGCAACGGACAGTCAATTCAATCTTCGGCAATACGCGAGGCCGACAGGCCAACCGGCGCGCGAGGTGCAAGCCCGCCGTTCACGCGCCGGCGCCTCGTCGGCGTCACAGCCCCTATCGGCGGCCGCTGAACAGGGGGCTGACGTTCCCTTACCCCCGCTTGCCGGAGGAAGGGGCGCCGAGGTCCATTTTATCGTCCCCTGGGGCGAAAGGTACCCGCCAGGACGGAGTCCCGCGCAGCAGCGGTGTTTGGCGACCGTCGTCAAGCCGCTATGCTGGTTGCACGACCCGCACCGCCGACTCTGCCGCTCCTCGCCGCCGGAATCTCAATGCCCATGGTTCGCCTCACCTTCCACGGCGCCGCTCGCACGGTGACCGGGTCGAAGTTCCTTCTCGAAGCCGACGACGCCCGGGTGTTGGTCGACTGCGGCATGTTCCAGGGGCTCAAGCCCCTGCGGCTGTTGAACTGGGAGCCGACCCCCTTCGACCCGAGGTCGCTCGACGCGATCGTCCTGACGCACGCTCATCTCGACCATGTCGGCTTCCTGCCGCGGGTCGTCAAGCAGGGCTATCACGGCCACGTCATTTGCACGCCGGCGACTGCGCTGTTGGCCGAGATCATTCTGCTCGATTCGGCGAAGTGCCAAGAGTACGACGCCGAGTACGCCAACCGCAAAGGCTTCTCGAAGCACGAGCCCGCGCTTCCCCTGTACGACGGCCGGGACGTGCAGATTGCGATGAAGCAATTCCGCGCCGTCGCGCGGGACAGGTGGTTTCAGGCCGCGGGGCCGATCTGGATGCGCTTTCACGACGCGGGCCACCTGCTGGGCTCGGCCATGATCGAGGCGGAAATCCGCGACCGCGAGACGCCGCTGCGGATCGTCTTTTCCGGCGACGTCGGGCGGTACGACGGCCCGCTGTATCACGACCCCGTTCCGCCGCCGCCGTGCGACTACCTGATCTGCGAAAGCACCTACGGCGATCGCAATCATCCCGAGGGCGATATCCTCAGCGCGCTCGAGGCGGTGGTCCACCGCGCCGTCAAACGCGGCGGGGTGATGCTGATGGCGGCGTTTGCCGTGGGGCGGTCCCAGCAACTCTGCTATCTGCTGCAGGTCCTCAAGAGCGAGAATCGAATTCCCGATTTGCCGATCTACATTGACAGCCCCATGGCGAGCGAAGCGACCGGCGTCTACCGCCAGTTCCGCGAGGACCACGACCTCAGCGAAGGCGAACTCGACCCGCAGCACCCCGCGCTCGGCGGCCCCGGCGTCAAGCTGATCCGCAAGACGGAGGAGTCGAAGGCGCTCAACCAGGTTCGCGGGCCGGCGGTCATCATCTCCTCCAGCGGCATGATGACGGGCGGGCGGATCGTTCACCACCTGCAGCAGCGGATGCCGGACTCCAAGAATACGATCGTCCTGGGGGGCTACATGGCCGAGGGGACGCGCGGCCGGCTTGTCCAGGACGGGGTCGAGACGATCCGCATGTTCGGTCGCGACGTGCCGTTGCGGGCCGCGGTCGAGACCGTCTCAGGGCTCAGCGGCCACGCCGACCGCGCGGGGTTGCTGCGGTGGACTTCGCACCTCAAGGGGACTCCGCCCCGCCGCACCTTCCTCACGCATGGCGAGGCCCGCAGCATGGACGCCTTCGCCGAGACCCTTCGCGCCGAGCATGGCTGGACCGTCGACTGTCCCACGATGGGGACGACGGCGGAGCTTGAGTAGCGCGGGGCGCCGCCCCGGCGGAATCATGGAATCGTGCGACGTCTCGCGCCCGTGGCGAGAGCGATCGCTGGCAGCGACGAACAGACGACGAACAGGACAGGCGAACGATGTCACAGAAACCGACCGGCAAACCGCGACCCGCTGCCGCCGGCAGCCCGGCCGAGGGGGACGGCGCCCCGCTCGGCGAAAGCACGCTCGATCTTGCGCGCCGCGTCGAACAGAACCGCGAGGCGATTCTGGCGTCGCCGACCTACCGGCTCGCGGAGATCGACATCGATTTTCTCGGCCGCAGCGAGCAGCGGCCCGTGCGGATGCAACTCGAATTGCTCAAGACCGAGACGTTGCTCCGCGAGAACAAGATCAGCACGACGATCGTCGTGTTCGGCGGGACGCAGATCGTGCCTCGCGAAGAAGCCGAGGCCCGGCTCGCTCGGGCGCGACTCCACCTGAAGGACGCCCCCGACGACGTTCGGCGCCGGCGCGAAGTCGCCCGCGCCGAAAGCGTGCTGGAGAAGTCGCACTATTATGACGAAGCCCGCGAGTTCGCCCGAATCGTCTCGTCCGTCTGCCAGACGAACGGCAAGTGCGACTTCGTCGTGACCACCGGCGGCGGCCCGGGGGTGATGGAAGCCGCCAATCGCGGCGCGTTCGACGTCGGCGCCAAGAGCGTAGGGTTCAACATCGAGCTGCCCCACGAGCAGGAGCCCAATCCGTACATTACGCCCGAACTGTGTTTCCAGTTCCACTACTTCGCCATGCGGAAGTTTCACTTCCTGCTGCGGGCGGCGGCGCTGGTGGTCTTCCCCGGCGGGTTCGGCACGTTCGACGAGCTGTTCGACACGCTCACGCTTCGCCAGACGGGCCGGATGCAAGAGATTCCGATCATTCTGTACGGCCACGATTACTGGAATCGCATGATCAACTTCCAGGCCCTGGCCGACGAGGGAGTGATCGCCGACGAGCATCTCGATCTGCTCCACTACGCCGACACCCCGCAGGAAGCGTGGGAAATCATCGCTGAATTCCACGGGGTGAAGTAAGCTTGCGGAACGGCGGCGTGCGTCAGTTGTTCTTTTTCGAAGGCCGGAAGCCGTTGATGTACGACAGGAACGAATGAATGTGCCGCGTCTGCAGCCAGACGCGTCCTTGGCCGGAGAATCGGCAGACGAATCCTTCGCCGCCGAAGAACAGCGTCTTGAGCTTTCCGCCGGACCGCAGGCCCGGCAGGACCTGAATGTTGTACTGCAGCGTCTCCTCGAACGCGACGATGTAGCCGGTGTCGACGATGTAATCCCCCTTCACGTCGACCTCGAGGATCGCCCCGTAGGAGTTGAACACCAGATCGCCGGTCCCCGAGGCCCGCAGCAGCACGAGCCCCTCGCCGCTGAAGAAGCCCTTGGCGCCCTGCCACTTGCCGGTCACCTCGACCCCTTCGCTGTGGAGCATGAACGCCCCGCGCTGCAGCATTAGGGCGTTGTTGTCGAGCCGATAGTGGACCGCGTCCCCCATTTGCCCTGCCGCGAACAGGACCTCGCCCGGCACGGGGCCGGCGGTGAACGTGTTGATGATCAGATTCTCGCCGCCCAGCGCCCGCCCCAGCGCCTTCTTGAGCCCCCCCTTGAGCCCCGCCTTGAGCGTGATTCCCGGCTCCATGGCCGCCATGGCCGACGGCTCGGCGTACACGGTCTGCCCCGGCTCCAGGCGAACCGCCGCCATCGCAAAGTCGGGTCGTTGCGAGAGTTCGATATCGAGGGCGGAGGTCATGGCTTGGTGCTGCGATACTGTCGGGAGGGACAGGAGGACAGGAGTTGCACGATGGACAGAATCAAGTCGCTCGTCTCGACGACGCAACGAGGGCGTCAATCGACTCCATGCCTCATCTAGCGAGGCTTCAACTTCGGCCCGAGCAACTTGCCGAAGCTGGGCGGGTTGTGCGTTTGGCAATACAGGCAGCCTTCGCCGGTGAAGCGGCAGACGAATCCTTCGCCCCCCAGGAAGCTGCCGATCAAGCTCTTGCTCGCTTTGGCGATCGTGAAACTCAGCGTGTCCTCGAACGCCACGATGTGGCCCGTGTCGACGACGTACTCCCCGTCGACCGCGACCGCGTCGATGGCGCCGAAACTGCTTAGAAACAGGCTCCCGGCGCCGGAGCACTTCACCCAAAACATCGACTCGCCGCTGAAGAGCGCCTTGCCGAGCCCCTGCCAGGAGGCGTCGATTTCGATTCCCGGATCGGAGGCGAGCCAACTCGAGCCCTGGACCATCATCGTTCCGCCCGTCAGCCGGTGATGAACGACGTCTCCCAGCATGCCCGGACCGATGATCAGCGTCTGCTGCGGCGCGGTCGCGGTGAAATGGTTGAGGAAGAGGTTCTCGCCGGCGAGCATCCGCTTGAGCCCCTTCATGATCCCGCCGCCCCCGCCCTTTTTGCGGGTCGTGGTTTCGACCTCGAACCCGGCGGTCATCGCGATCATCGCCCCGACTTCGCAGGTGACCGACTCCCCCGCGTCCAGCGTCAGCTGAGCGACCGATGCGGCGGGTCTGGCGAGAATCTCGTGCTTCATGATCCGCGAGTCTCTTGATGACGGATTCGACGAGGCAACCGCCAAGGAGCGAAGGGCGATCGGTTCGACGGCTTCCTGGATTGAACGCGAGGGGGCTACCACAAATGCGAGTTCGTCCAGGCCGCCAGGGCGCTGAAGTTACGGCTTTGCATGTAAATGCGTCCCGGGCCGCGGACGCGGGTGACGATCCCCTCGCCGCTGAAAAAGCTGGTGAGCAGACCGCCGGCCATGCCGACGCGGATCTGGATCGTCGGCTCGTATGCGACCAGATGACCCGAATCGACGATATACTCCTCGTCGACCTCGCGCGAGAAGATGCCGCCGTAGGCCCCGAACCACACCCGCCCCTGGCCGCTCACCTTGAGTCGGAACAGTCCCTCGCCGACGATGAAGCTGCGCCACCCGGCCCAGCCGAGCTCGAGCTTCACGTCGGGGTCGCTGGCCAGATAGGCGCCGGGCTGCAGGTACAGCGTCGTCCCGGCAAGGGCGAGGCACTCGATGTCGCCGGGAACCGCCTGCGTGAGGACGAGCTCCCCGGGACCGTTGGCGGTGAATTCGTTCACGAACAGCGACTCGCTGCCGAAGATCCGTTTTAGAACGGCCCGCAGCGGCCCGCCGCTCCAGCGGGTCGTCATGGCGACCGACCCGCTCATCATCGCCATGGCGCCCGCCTCGGCGACGATGCGGTCGCCGACGTCCAACTGCACAAGCACGTTGGCGAACGACGGACGATTGCGGATTTCGGTCTGCATCGACGAGGCGCCTCCCACGCTGCGACGATCACGGCTGGAAACCGACGAACCGCGACGGCATTTCACGGCCGGGCCAATATAAGCCGAACCGAACCGCGATGCCAATCTTCTTTGGCAAGCTTGCCGGGGTTTCTCCCCCGGGGGCGAGCTATTCGTACCCGTGTTCCGCGGCGGGGAACGCGCCGCTGCGGACTTCCTCGCAGTACCGCTGCACCGCGTCGATCGTCGCGGTCGAAAGGTCGGCGTACTGCTTGACGAACCGCGGAGAGGCTTCGCTCAACCCCAGCACGTCGTGCAACACCAGCACTTGGCCGTCGCAGTCGGGCCCCGCGCCGATGCCGATCGTGGGGATCTCGACCGCCTCGGTCGCCTTCATGGCGAGCGCCGCGGGGATGCACTCCAGCACCATGGCGAACGCTCCCGCTTCGGCCGCCGCCCGAGCGTCTTGCAGGATGCGACGTTCGTCCCGCTGGACCCGATACCCGCCGAGCTGATGCACGCTTTGCGGCCCCAGCCCGCAGTGGGCCATGACCGGGATCCCCGCCTTGACGAGCGCCGCGATTGTGTCGGCCTGCGACTCGCCCCCTTCGAGCTTGACCGCTTGGCAGCGGGACTCCTTCAGGATTCGCCCCGCCGCGTCGATCGCCTTGGCCGGACCCAGGTGGTAGGTGGGAAACGGCATGTCGACCACCACGAGCGCCCGATTCACCGCCCGGCCGACCAGCTCGGCGTGGTAGATCATCTCGTCGAGCGTCACAGGCAGCGTGTTCTCGCGCCCCTGGACGACCATCGCCAAGCTGTCTCCCACAAGCACCGCGTCGACCCCCGCCGCGTCGACGAGCCGACCGAACGCGTGATCGTAGGCCGTCGCCATCGCAATCTTCCGGCCCGAGTTCTTGAGCGCCGAGAACTTGGGGACGGTCATCCGCGCCGGCGGAGTCGGGGCGTCGGAGCGGGCGGAGTGAGGCTTCATCGTCATGGCTGCAGGCTAATCGAGCGAGACGGGGGCCGTCAACGTGCGGGGGGGCCGATGGCCGTTCGGCGGCGGGTCGCTAAAATGCGCACTTTCCCTCCGTCCTTCGCAGCCTGCTGTCTTTCGGGAGCCCCGCCATGTCCTCCGACGTCAAGATCACCACCTCCAACCGCGGCGATCGCCGCTGTGCGTCGAGCGGTTCCAAGTGGGAGCCGATCATGGGCTACAGCCGGGCCGTCCGAGCCGGACACGTGATCGCGGTGACCGGTTCGGTCGGGATCAACGCCGACGGGACCTACGCCCCGTCGGTCGGGGCGCAAACCGCCCGGGCCCTCGAAATCATCGAGGCGGCGATTCAAGCCCTCGGCGGCAAGCTCGAACAGGTCATCCGCACTCGCATGTACGTCACCGACGTCAGCCAGTGGGAAGAGGTCGCCCGCGAACACGGCCGCGTGTTCGGCGACATCCGCCCCGCGACGACGATCGTCGAAGTCGCCCGGTTGATCGACGATGCGGCCCTGATTGAGATCGAAGCCGACGCGATTGTGGAGTGACGGGCGTCGATCGCGTTGACGCGAGCGTACGACTCCGGCGAAGCAGCCGGCTACTGCAGCGGCCATTCGGCAAGGGGGATCACTGACGCCTGGTCGGCCGCCGAACTCGGGCAAGACCCAGGGGTCGCCGTGACGGCGATCGTCAACCGCCCGTTCGCTGGCGCCAAGACTTCGGCCACGATCATTCGGACCCCCTGATTGGGAGAATCCCACTCGTTGCGGGGCTGCGAGACGTCGATTGCGTCCCAGGTCGCCCCTGCGGGCATGAGAAGTCGCAACGAGAGGGTCTCGCCCTCCTGGCGCAGCTCGACGCGGTCGGCGCCCAACTCGTGCGGCTCGGCGCGGGTGATCATCCCCCACCGGACGCGGCTGCCGGGACGCAACCCCGAGAGCTCGTCCTGGACGACGACTTCCCGCGACGGCAGCAGCGCGACCCCGCGACGGGCCGAGGCGAGTTGGTCGCGATACACGCCGGTCAGATCGAGGATCGTGCCAGGGCGTCGCGGATCGGCCGAGAAGTTCGCCAGCGTCGCACGTCCGGCGGCGTGCTGCATTTGGTCGTCGACGACCAGCGTGCCGTGCCCGAAGTTGCTCAGCCGAAAGATCCTCCAGCGATCGGAATCCTGGGCGCTGCTCCATAGGTTCATGCCGCGCGACTCGATCGGGAAGTACTCTTCGCGCCCCAACTCGACCGCCCAGCGGACTCCGTCGGCCTCGAGCACGAACGCGCCTGCGTCCATATGCCCGTGACTGTCCGACGGCGAGCCCCCCTTGATCCCGACGAAGGTCGCCCGCGGGTCGGTCCAACTGCTGCGGTGGAGCGAGACGGGGACCTTCCCGCCGCTGTTCCAGTGGAGCGGCAGCGACGTCTCCTCGCCGCCTGGGTCGTCGACCCGCCACAGCAGCATCAAGGGCGCCAGTCGCAGCGGCGCCGCGCGGCCTAGTTGCGACTCGGCAAGCAGATCCTCCCACCGGCGTCGTTCCCCGCGCAGCCAGTCGCCTCGGTCGAAGCGCTGAGCAAACCACGCGAGGATCGGCTCGGGGAAGTGGCGATCGCCGCTGTCGGAATAGTTGTAGAACTCGCCCGTCGGGCCGCAGGCAAGCGCCAGGAAGCCTCCTGTCTCGGCGAAGCCGGGAGCGGCCGACAATGCGAAATCCGTCTTCAAGGCGCTTTCCAGCGCGTCAATCAACAGCGCGTTGAAGCTCGCCCCGTAGCCCCAGTAATGGGGCCCCTCGGGGTAACCGCCGTGGGGGGCGAATTGCTCCATCGCCGGCACGACGTTCCGAAGGGCGTTGTGCACGGTGCGGGCCGCCAGCTCGGGTTCGTCTTCGCAGACCGCCAGGGCGCCCGCCGTCATCCCCGCGTGGCACACTTGGCCCCAGTTATTCGCCAATCGGGTCCAGCCGTTGTGCCGCGAGTCCAACGCAAGCTTCACCCCTTTGTCGACGATCGCGGTGCGTAACTCGCGTCGCGACTCTTCGTCGAGGCGGTCGTAGAGCCAGTCGTACCCCACGGCCAACGCCAGAGTCATTTCGGCCGTATCGAGAAAGTGAGACGGGTTCCAGTCGCTGAATCGGGCCGCGGCGAGCATCTCGTCGCGGCACCGGTCGACGTACCGCTGCTCGCCGCTGAGATGGTATGCCGTCGCCAACGCCAGCACGCGGCCCAAGCACAACTGCGACTCGTGGAGCAAACGCTTCCCCCGCAAGCGATGCACGACCGGCTTTGCCGCCAGCACCTCGTCGGCGTACCGAATGACCGCGTCGGCGAGTCGGCGTCGCAACGGGTCGCTCTGCGACGATTCGCGCAATTGAGCCAGTTCGGCGCCGCTGGCGAACAAGCGGGGGTGCGTCGGCGGGCAGGCGTCCACCAACTGCCGCACGTCGGCGAGCGAGGCCTGCGGGGGGAACGTTTCGCGGTCGACGGTCGCCGACGTGCAGGGGGGCGCCACGAAGATCGCTCCCGCCAAGGGCCCCAGGATCAGGGCGGCAACGGCGGCGAAGCGGCGTAGGGAGCGATTCATGGCGGCGCCCTCGATCGGTGACACGAGACGCGTCGCAGTGTACCGCAACGACGGTCGCTCGTCCTCAGCCGGCGACCACGATCCACCCGTTCGTTCGCAGGGCGGGAAACAACCACGGGCGCGTCAGTTCATGCCGCCGGGCCGCGTCGAGCCGTAGACGGCGTTCGATGCGGAAGCCGGCGGCGGTCAGGTCGGCCGCCAGTTCACGCCAGCGAAACACGTGGAGGTACATGCTCGGCAAGCCGCGGTAGGGGAACCACTTGTCGCCGACCTCGACGGCGCCCGACCACGGGGCGGTGCAGACGTTTTTGACCAACCACCACGGTCCGTCGGGATCGCGGAGATTGAACCAGTAGTTGTGAACGTGCAGCACCAGCCGCCCCCCGGGACGCAGAATGCGGCGCATGTGCCTCAGAGCCTGTCGCCGGTTCGCCCGGCCGCGGATCATTCCCAGCGTGCTGAACAAGCACATCGCCCAATCGACCGAGGCGTCGCGCACGGCGTCGAGTTCGACGAGGTTGGCCAGCAGACAGTCGATCGGAAGCGACTCGGTCGCGGACTTCTCGCGGACGATCCGCAACATGTGGAGCGAAAGATCGATCGCCAGTCCACGGTGCCCGCCCCGCACCAGCGGCACGAGCGCTCGGCCGGTGCCGCAGCCCAGATCGGCGACGAGCCCCGGTCGATCGAACGCCTCGGCGAGCACCCGCTGGTCGGTTTCGAACAGCGTGTTGAACTCGAATTCGGCGTCGTAACCCTCGGCGATCTGCGGGGCGTGGACATAGTCCCAAGTCCCCCGCGGCACCCCGGCCGGCAGTTGCCACGAAGGTCGATCGGAAGAGGGCATGAGCGGGGCGAGTCGTTCCTGCAGCCGGCCGGCCTCACGGGCGGAGCGGCGCGCATCAATGCACGGAGATTCCTCATGAACTACGCGACCGACGAGCCGATTCACGCCCAGGCGTTGAGCCCTGGTCCCGGCGTCACGAGACCGCGACGTCGGCGTCAGCCTCAGCGTCGGTCGCTTCCTCGGCCGGGCTCGCATCGGCGTCGAGCTTGTCGTCGGCTTCGGCTTCTGCGGCCGCATTCTCGACCTCCGGGGCCGAGGTCTCGCCGGCCGAGGGACCGGTTTCCTCGACGATGGCCGAGCTCTTCGCCTTGTCGGGATCGAAATTGCGACGCTCCACCTTCTTCCCTGCGGCGAGCTGATGGGCCCGATCGGCGATCGCGATTGCGGCCTGCATCTCGTCGCGGCTGAAGTAGGGAGCCCGAACCAGATTGCGCTCGGTGCCCGTCAGCTTTGCGGCCAACTCGTCCCAACTGACGCCGCTGTTGAGATGCCAGACGGCGGCCTGGGCGGCCGCGGCGGGGAGTTCGCCGTCGGCGAAGCCGCGCACCACCTCGATGACCGCCGCTTGTTCGATGAAGTCTTCAATCGGACGGATCACGTACGGTTTGCTTGCCGCGGGATCGCGCAGTCCGTGATCGAGGCAGAGAAGCGGGACGTCGACCAGAACGGTCTTCTCCGGAGGGACGTTGAAGCCGCCGCGACCGCCGCCGCGACCGCCGCCGCCGAATCCGCCGCCGCGACCGCCGCCGCCGCCGCGACCGCCGCCGCGACCGCCACCGCCGCCGCCGCCGACGGCTTGGTTTCCTCCTCCTCCCATCCCGCCGCCCATGCCGCCGCCGCCGAACTGAGCAAGCTGCGCCGGCACGCCGATAAAGGCGTCGGGAATCTGCACGTTGACGGGCTTGTCCGTCGGATTCGACAGGATGATCCGACCGTTGGAAGCGCTGCGGGCGATGAACTTGGCATCAATCTGCCCTTGCTCCATCGCGTCAAACAGGTCGACCGACGGCGCGACGGCTTCGGCCGGGGATGCGGCGCGGGCGGTGAGCGCGGGGGCGAGGAGTTCGGCAGCGAGGTAACTCGCCGCCCAGGCGAGGGCCAAAGTGCGTTTCATGGGGGCGCCGCTTCTCGATATGGCGTTGTAGGGAACGGGACCGAACCTGGACCGCGGGCGTCGGTTCCGACGGGTCGCCCGGGAGATCGGCAGGCTTCAGCATAAACTGCCGAGTCGCGAAATCCAAGAAAAACGGCCCGGTCCCCTGGCGGCCCCGGTGCAATAATTGGGGAGACTGCGGCAAGACGCCGGTTGGCGACCGGCAGTCGCCGGGCGGCCCCCGCCCGGTCGCGGGACCCCCGCGTTTTCCCGGACCATTTGTCGTCCGCGCGCTGTCGCCACGCCCGACCCTCTCCCGCCTCGCGAAGATGTCGACCGTCGCCCCCCCGCTCGCTCGTCGCCCGTGGATCGTCGGCCCCTGGTGGGATCTGGCGTATCTGGTCGTAACGCCGTTGGCGATCGTGCCGGTCGTGCTGATTCTCGTGCGGCAGTGGCTGACCCCCGAGCAAGTCTCGCTCGCAGTCATCGCGTTCGCGTCGTTGGGACATCACCTGCCCGGGTTCATGCGAGCCTACGGCGACCAGGAGCTGTTCGCCCGCTTTCGCCGGCGGTTTCTGCTCGCGCCGCCGCTCTTGTTGGCCGGGGCGCTGTTGTTCACTCCCCCCACGGTGGTGCGCAATGCGCTGGGGATCTCGTGGACGCACCTGCACGGGCTCGAGTTGATCTTGCTCGTGTGGGGGACGTGGCACGGACTGATGCAGACGTTCGGCTTCATGCGGATCTACGACATTCGCCGCGGCGTCAACGACCGCTGGACGGCGCGACTCGACCACTGGCTCTGCCTGGCGATCTTCGTCTGCGGCGTCGTGTTCAGCGACGCGCGGGTCTACGGCGTCGCCAACGGGATGATGCAAGCAGGACTGCCGGAATTCGGGCCCGAGTCGCTCGCCGCCATGCGCATCGCGGTCGCCGGGGCCAGTGCGATCGTCGCCCTCCTCTACGTCGCCAACCTGATCGCCACGGTCCGTCGCGGCGACGGGGTGAATTGGATCAAGCTGTTGTTGGCGGCGATGACCGGCTGGTTCTATTGGTACTGCGGGCGGTTGTCGACGAATCTCATCATCGGCATCGCGATGTTCGAGATCTATCACGCCGTCCAGTACGACGCGATCGTGTGGATTTACAACCGCCGGCTCCTGGCGCGCGCGGGCGAGCGATTCGGCCCTTTGGGCTTTCTGTTCCGCGATCGGTGGACGACGCTCAGTCTCTATTTGGCGGCGATTGCCGCGTACAGCGCCGCTCGCCTCATCTCTGTCGACACGGCCGACTACGTGTTCCGCGGCGGGCCGGACGTGCACCAGTGGCTGGTGGCGCTCTTCGCCACGTCGACGCTGTTGCACTTTTACTACGACGGATTCATCTGGAAGGTCAGCGAGCGACGCACGCAGGAAAACCTCGTCGACGACCCGAGATCGATTCACGCGTTCGAGCATCTTGTGCCAGGGCTCAAGCACGCGGCCAAGTGGAGCCTGCTGACGGCGGCGGCCGCGTGGTTCATCGTCGCTGAGATCCGTATGCCGCAGACCGACGAAGTCGAGCGCGATCGCCGGCGACTGGCCGCGCTCTGGCGACTCGTTCCCGATTTGCCCGAGTTGCAGCTTGTCGCCAGTCGTGCCCGACTGGAAGACGGCGCCGCCGCCGAGGCGATCGCGCTCGCCCGCGAGGCCGTGGCGTTGCGCCCCGAGTCGCACGAGGCGAAGGGGGACTTGGCCTACGCGTTGATGTCCGATCGCCAGTACGCAGAAGCGCGCCCGCTGTTGGCGGCGGCCCGCGCCGCCGAGCCGCGCCGTTGGCGGTACGCCACCGATTTGGGGATCACGCTCGCAGCATTGGGCGAACCTGCGTCGGCCGAGCGTCAATTGCGCACCGGCGTCGCGCTGGCTCCCGCCGAGTTGGAACCGCGGATGCGGTTGGCCGAGTTCCTGCTGGCTCACGGTCAGCCCGCTGCGGCCGTTGAGCAGTTGGAGGCCGCGAGCCGACTCGGGGACGACGATCCGACGACGCAAATCGTGCTGGGCGCCGCGCTGTCGGCGGCCGGCGCCTACGACCGCGCGGCTGAGACGCTGCAGGCCGCCGCGACGGCGAGCCCCGACTCCGTGGACGCGAATTATCAGCTCGGGCTCTTGCGGTTGCGGCAGAACCAGCCAAACCGGGCCGTGGCCCCGCTCAGACGGGCGGTCGCCCTGGCCCCCGATGACTTCGCCAGCCGCATGCAGCTAGGCGATGCGTTCTTCGCCCTCGGCAAGTGGCAGCTTGCGCTGGACGCCTATCTCGAAGCCGCGGCGATCGACCCCGACAGCGCCGACGCGCTGCTGAACATGGGGAGCGCGCTTGTGCAGACCGGCCGACTCGCCGAGGCCGAGGAGGCGTACCGCCGCGGGTTGGAGTTGGCGCCGGAGTCCAAGCCGCTGCGCTACAACCTGGGGATGTTGCTCAACGCGACGGGGCGGACTGACGAGGGTCGGACGCTGCTGGAGCCGTTTTCGTCGAACGGGGCCCTGTAAGTTCCAAGAGCGCGATTTCGGGCGGGCAGCGCCATCGCAGCGGCGTCTTGCCGGCCACGCCGCGAGTGACGTGCAACACCGTCGCCCCGCGGCGAAAGACGCCGCAGGCGTACCGAGCGCCATGCCGACTGGGGCTGGCGATCGGTCCCAGCAGCGGCAACTGCACTTGGCCGCCGTGCGTGTGACCGGCCAGGGCCAGATCGACGTCGGCTCGCTCGCTCCAGCCGAACTGGTCGGGCGTGTGGAGCAGCGCAAGCCGAAACTGCGGGTCCTCGCCCCGCGGCGCGAGCGTCGCCAGATCTGGCGCCGGGGGGAGCCAGGGAGACTCGTTCCCGAACAGCACGACCGGGACGCCGTTCCACTCGGATCGCAGCGTGCGGCCGCTGAGGCATACGAGCCCCGCCTCGGCGAGGATCCGCCGCGTTTGGTTCGGATCGACGAACTCGTCGTGGTTCCCGAGGATGAAGTACACCCCCAAGGGAGCGGTCAACTGGCCGAGAGTCGGCGCCAGCCACGGCCAGCATGCCTCGACCTCGACAATGTCGCCAGTGATGGCGACCACGTCGGGGCGCAGGGCGTCGACATGCTCGACGACCTTCTCGTAAAAGCCGAGCCCGATCTGGCCCGTCATGTGGAGATCGCTCAAGTGGGCGATCGTCAGCCGTTCCAACTCCGGGGGAAGCCGGGGGATCTCGAGCTGCCGGAGGTCGACCGACAGCGTCAACGCCTCATTCCAGGGGAAGACGTCGCAAATCTCGGCCCTGAGGCCTGACAAGGGACGATGGCCCAGCGCGGCGGCGACGTCGGTCGTCTCGCTGGTGTGGGCCCGCTGGACGCGCGGGTCGTAACGGCGAGTTTCCAACAGCGGCTTCACGGCCAACGTCGCGGCGCCGATCACGAGGCAGCCCCAGGCGTACCAGCCGGCCCAGGTCGCGGGCGTAGCCCAGAGTTCCGGCAACTGCCGCGAGCCTGGCCACAACTCCCACGCGGTCGCCAGCGGCAACGTCGCTGCGGCCAGAAAACTCCCCAGCGTCAGCCCGTCGACGACGGGCCGAGGCCCTGCCCACGAATGGATGCGGTTGACGACCCCGAACCAGAAGATGCCGTGACCGACCAGCGCAATCACCACGGCAAGCGCAACGACAATCGGCGACATACTCGTTCAGCGGCGAAACAAGACGGACGATTGGGCAGGCGGCGACGCATTGCGATCGGGCGTATGCCGAACTGCAAGTATCCTACCATCGGCCGCCGAAAAAAACTTCGGCAAGCAAGGGTCGGCCCCATTTCGATCGTCGTCGGTCTCAGCCTGCCGCTCGCAGCCGAGCCTGTTCCAATACGCTTTGGCACGCAGCGGCGACCGCATTGACGCTGATCGCTCGCATTGCGGCGTTGTCGGCCGTGCGGCGCTGGCGCGACGTGCCGTCCTGGTAGTAGGCCTGCACGACGGCGTTCGTAGGGCCGTAGGCTCCGCACCATTCGCCGCGGCTGGGGCCGTGGAGGCTGACCGAGGGAACGTCCGCCGCGACGGCCAGATGCAGGGGGCCCGTGTCGGATCCGACGAACAGCCGCGCTCGGCGCGTGACGGCAGCGAGCTGGGCGACGGTGGTCGCCGGGGCGAGTCGAGCCGCTCCTCCCGAGGTCGCCACGATTTCCTCGGCCATGGTCCGTTCTGACGCCGGTCCCCACACGGCGAGGCTCGGCAGGGCGTACTCGCTCTGCAGCCACCGAGCCAAGGCGCCATATCGATCGGCGGGCCAGATCTTCGAACCCCATCCGGCGCCTGGGTTAAGCACGGCGAATCCGCGGGGGCTCAACCCGGCTGCTCGCACCATGCGATCGGCCAGGGCGCCGTCCTCGCGTCGTTCGGGCAAGTCGAATCGCACCGCGGGGTTCGTCACGCCGAGCGGCGCCAAGATCCCCAAGTAGTGGTCGACGACATGGCCGGCGCGGACCGGGGTCAGCTCGTTGTTGAACCATTTGCTGAGTTCGCGTCCGTCGGTCCCGGCGACCCCGAGCCGCCGCTTGGCGCCGCTGAGGTAGGCGACGACGGCGCTCTTGGTCAGGCACTGCAGGTCGACGGCGATCTCGAAGCGGTGCTCGCGGAGGCGTCGTCGCAGATCGAGCACGGCCGAGGCGCTCTTAAGCCAGCCCCGTTTCAGTTCGATGACGTGATCGACCGCCGCGTGCCCCGCGACGACCTCGGCGTGCCGTCCTTCGACGGCCCAACCGATCGTTGCATCGGGGAAGGCGTCGCGCAGCGCGCAGGCGACGGGGAGCCCGTGGACAACGTCCCCCAGGGCCGAGAGCCGGACGATCAGAATTCGCGGATTCGGGCCCGGCGGAATCGCCGACGGCGCAAGCGAGAGGGCGGACATAGCAGGGTCGGGGAGGAGAGACTCGGGTGCGGGCCGATGCGGGGGCGAGAAAAGTAGCATGCCGTCGCCGCTGCGGCAACGCCGGCCCCGAGGCCGCGGTTGCTAGCACGACGCCGACGAAGCATGATGGCGGGACAGTCCGCCGCTCGCCGCCGCGTGCGGGGGCGAGCCGCCCGGTTTCGATTGGCTTGGCTCGTCGGTCGTCGTCCCTTCCTTTCTTTCGATCGTGATTCCATGCCCCGCCGCGTCGCCGTCTTGATGGGGACTCGTCCCGAGGCCGTGAAAATGGCCCCCGTCGCCGCCGCCGTGCGGGCTCACCCCGAGCTTGAGGCCGTGGTGATCAACACCGGGCAGCATCGGGAAATGATCCAGCAGGTGATCGACCTGTTCGGGATCGCCGTGGACGACACGCTCGAGGTGATGCGTCCCGATCAGACGCTCGCGGGGCTCTCGGCGCGGTTGCTCGAGCGGATCGACGAGGCGCTCGCAAAATGGCAGCCCGAGTTCGTCCTGGCCCAAGGGGATACGACGACAGTGCTGTGCGCGACGTTGGCGAGCTTCTACCGCGGCATTCCCACGGGCCACGTCGAAGCGGGGCTGCGAACCGGGAATCTCCGTTCGCCGTTTCCCGAGGAAGCGAACCGCCGTCTGGTGAGCCGGATCGCCGATTTGCACTTTGCCCCCACTGCGGCGGCGCGCGATGCGCTGCTCGCCGAAGGGACCCCCGCTGATCGCGTCCTGCTGACCGGCAACACGGTGATCGACGCGCTGCACTTGGAACTGCAACGTCAGCAGCGCCCGGAAGCGGCTCGATCGCTGCAAAGCGAGCTATCGGAATTGGTCGGCGTCGGATTCGGCGCCCGGCCGTTGGTGCTCGTGACCGGCCACCGGCGGGAGAACATCGGCCGCGGGTTCGACGAGATTTGCACGGCGCTCGCCACGCTGGCCGCCCGGTTTCGCGACGTGCTGTGGGTCTACCCCGTGCACTTGAATCCGCGGGTGAAGGACGTCGTCCACGCCCGCCTGGGAGAGCTTGAGAACGTCCGGCTGATCGCGCCGCTTCCCTACTCGCAGTTCATCGCCCTGGCCGCGGCGAGTCGGCTGATTCTCACCGACTCGGGCGGAGTGCAGGAAGAAGCGCCGACGCTCGGCAAGCCGGTGCTCGTGATGCGCGACACGACCGAGCGCCCCGAGGGGGTTGCCGCAGGCGCCGTGCGCTTGGTCGGCGCCGAGGCCGCGACGATCATCGCCGCGACCAGCGAGCTGCTCGCCGACGAAGCGGCTTACCTCCGCATGACCGGCATCGCCAACCCCTACGGCGACGGCCGAGCGGCGGATCGGATCGCGGCGGCGGCGGCGGAGTTTCTGGCACGCTGAATCGGACGTTGCCTCGGGCCGCGGCTCGTTCCTGGAATCCGTATTCATCCCCCCGAGTGCGAGCTACAATTCCTACGCGTTCGTCGCGCCCCTGGCGAAAGTCTCGCCGGTCCGAGCCGAAGCTCCGGTCGGCGAGTCCGGCAATACGCATCTCACTTGGAGCCTCCGCCCGTGCATCGTCCCATCGCTGACGTCGTTTACCCCGAACGCCGATTCGGCGGCTACTCGCTTCGCGACGGGACGGTTGAGTTTTACGGGCGCGTGCAGGCCCTGCTTGGCGAGACGGACCGGGTTCTCGACGTCGGTTGCGGCCGCGGAAAATACCACGAGGACCAGTGCCGCTATCGGCGCTCGTTGTGCACGTTGCAAGGTCCCGGTCGCACCGTGCTGGGGATCGACGTCGACGAGGCGGGCGTCACGAATCCTCTGATCGACGAGTTTCGTTTGATCACGGATCTTGACGCGTGGCCAGTCGAAGATGCTTCGATCGACTTGGCGGTCGCGAATTCGGTCGTTGAACACGTCGAGCGTCCGGAGAAGTTCTTCGCCGAAATGCGTCGCGTCCTCAAGCCGGGCGGATACTTGTGCGTCCGAACGTACAACGTTTGGAACTACGTCGGCGTTGCGGCTCGGCTCATCCCGAACCGGATGCATGCGCGCGTCACCGCCAAGGCGCAGGACGACCGCAAGGAGGAGGACGTGTTCCCGACCGTGTATCGTTGCAACACCCGGCGCAAATTGCAGCGGGCCATGCAAGCCGCGGGATTCGACGCGTACGTCTACACCTATGAAGCGGAGCCGAACTACTTAAGCTTCTCGCGCGTGCTGTATCGCATCGGCGCCGCGGTGCATGCGGTCATGCCGCCCCCGTTTCGTTGGTCGCTGTTGGGCTTTGGTCGGGCCCAATAAGCCGACGCGCGGGCCCCGCATTTCAGCGAGCGACAGCGGCAAGGTCAACGACGCCGCCAATTCGGGGACGAATCAGTACGCCCCGCGGGTGAACAAGACCGTCTTCACGGTCCGCGCCAGCAAGTAACAGTCCAACCACGGCGACCAGTGGTGGATGTAGTAAACGTCCAGTTGGACGCGCTCGTCGTAGGTCGTGTCGTTGCGGCCGCACACCTGCCACAGCCCGGTCATTCCCGGCAGGACGCTGCAGAAGGTCTCGAAGTGTTCGCCGTACTTGACGATCTCGTCCTCGACGATCGGCCGGGGGCCGACGACGCTCATGTCGCCGCGGATGACATTCCACACCTGGGGCAGTTCGTCGATGCTCCACTTGCGCATCCATTTGCCCAGCTTGGTGACGCGCGGGTCGTTCTTGAGTTTATGGTCCTGCTCCCATTCCGCGCGCAGTTCCGGGTGCTTGTCGAGGTAGTCGTGGATGACCTTGTCGGCGTTGGACACCATGGTGCGGAATTTCCACGCCTTGAAGCGAGTGTTTCCGCGCCCCACTCGTTCGTGCCCGTAGAAGATCGGCCCTGGCGAAGTGAGTTTAATGGCGATGCTCAGCCCGAGGAACAGGGGCGCCAGCATGACGGCGGCTGCCCCCGCGACGAGCAGATCGGTGGCTCGCTTGACCATCGCCGGGATGGGCAACTGCAGCACTTGGTCGATTTGGAACCCGGCGAGCCCCTCGTTCATTTCGTGTCGATTCCAATGGTCGGGGATTCCCGTGACCTTGGACACGACGAACACATGGGGGACGTTCCCCAGGTGCTCCTCGACGCGGCTCATAATGCGCGAGCCGTCTTCGCTGGTGTCGACGAAGATCGCCCAGAACGCGTGATCGCGTTCGGCGATCGTTCGCGCTTCGCTCCATGGGCCGAGAAAGTCGGTCGTTTCGCGATCGACTTCCAACGCGTGCGGGTCCGTGATCACCCCCAGCGAGCGCAGGCCCAGACGACGGTTGTCGGCGAGCCATTGATGGACTCCGAACGCCGCGGCATCGTCCCCGCAAATCAGCGTCGGGAACCCCCACCATGTTCGCTTGGAAGCCCACTTGCGAGTCAGACTGCGAAATACGGGCGCCGCCAGCAATGCGATGGCGAACGCACATGCCAGGAATACGACGCGCCCGCTGAAATGATCGGAAGTCGGACGCAGCCGAACGGCGTTTATCAACGCGACCATTGTGAGCGACGTGACCAGCCGGCGAATCTCGTCGACGGCCCCCAGCCGCGTTCCCGGATACAGCCCGAGAACGCAGTTAATCAATATGAACGAGGTCGCGACCGCCGGATACCAAACGATGAGCTGCGACGACGGGTCAGCCGGATTGAGCCATTGCAGACCCATTAATCCGCACATGCTGATCGCGAACGCCAGCAGCAACAAGTCTGCGGCCAACAGCGGCAGCGACGTCAGAACGACTTGGCGCAGGTATTCCCGAGAACCGTCGTTGCGAGGTTCCGGCATCTGGACCCGACCGCGCACGCGCTCTCCGTACTTGGGCGTTCGAGACTGTCGACGAAGCGTGCCGCGGAGCATGATCGCTGATTCGGAAAGTCGATCGACGGGCGAGGTCGCGGCGACGGGCGGGTCGACGACAGGGGCGTGGGTGCGATGAGAGCCTGTCTGGCCGTGATCGCTGGTAACATCCTCGGAAACCGGCATGGCTGCAATTCCGTCCTAGGTGCGTCAATCAGAAGGTGAAACGTCAAAGCGAGCCGGCAAGAGCAAGCGTGGTCGTCGGGGGCGAGAGTCAAGCAGGTTCTAAGAGGACAAGTCGCTTCAGTGCGGCGGGGACGCTCATGGCAGAGTGTCGAACAGCAAGCAGCGTACCAACGAACTCGGCTGCCGATGAGTCGTGCGGGATTGCCTGCGATTTCCACTTAAGGGCAATTCACGTACCGTTGCAACGGATCGCTCTGCGGACAGCGAGCCGACGTCGGCGACGACTCGCTCTGAACAACGCCGCATAAGCCGCATATCTTGTGCAACCGGAAGAGGACCGTCGGGCCGGTGGAAGAGCCGAGGGTGCATGCGGCAGCCTGATCGGTCGGACCGCTTCAAGCGTGTCGTGCTGCCCCGCGTTTCGCAGTCGGCAGAGGACCAAGGCGCCCCGTTTCTCGTCCTCCGGCCGCATCGTATTCGAGCCCTTCTAGGCTGTCAAACTCCTGGAACTGCCGGTCGAGCATCGCTTGCGCATTTCTGCGATTGCCTTCCGCACAATCGTTGCCGTCAATTCGGCCGCGCCATGCAGGTCTTGAGTCGAAGCCCAAGCCTGCGTTGCCGCCGAGTTTGCCACCTCCGGCGCGTCCGACGCCGGTGGTCTTTGGTCGACATCCCGTTGAAGAAATGCCACGTTCCCCTCCCCGCGTCGTAACGGCCTCGGGATGCTGACCTCCGGGGGCGGCAGACGGCGTTCAGGATTGCGCAACACAGGATTCCTGGAGCGCTTGCGCGACAAGTCGCCGGCGACGCCGAGATTTCAGCCCTGTCTGGCATTCGTTCCCGCCGCGAGGTTGCGGGTTATACTGTTTGTTTCGGCCCTCGCTGGCGCCGCTGGCAATGGCGCCCGATTTGCCTTGGCTTACGCTCCGCTTTCCCAATTCGCTGCCTGCTCTGGGACACCCGATGCTGCTTCGAGACGCCCCCATTCTTGTCACCGGCCACCGTGGCATGGTCGGCTCAGCCGTCGTCCGCCGATTGCAGCGGGAGGGGTTCGGGCAGATCCTCGCCGCTCCGCGGACGGAGCTTGACCTGCGCGATCAGGCGGCCGTCGACCGTTGGTTCGACGTCAACCGGCCGCGCTACGTGGTCCACGTTGCGGGCACGGTGGGCGGCATCCACGCCAATGCGACCCGCCCTGCGGAGTTCTTGTACGACAACCTCATGATCCACGCCACCGTGCTGCGTGCTGCATGGCGCACCGGGGTCGAGAAGCTGCTCTATCTCGGCAGCAGTTGCATTTATCCCCGTGATTGTCCGCAGCCGATCCGCGAGGAGTACCTGCTCACCGGGCCGTTGGAACGCACCAACGACGCCTACGCCATCGCGAAGATCGCCGGCCTGATGTCCTGCGACGCCTACCGCCGGCAATACGACTGCAACTTCATCTCGGCGATGCCGACGAACCTGTACGGCCCTCACGACAACTTCGACCTGCAAACGTCGCACGTGCTGCCTGCGTTGATCCGCAAATTCCACGAATGTCGCACCGCGCCGGATCGGATCGTGACGGTGTGGGGCAGCGGTACGCCGCGGCGAGAGTTTCTGCACGTCGACGATCTGGCCGACGCCTGCTTGTTCTTGATGGACAATTACGACGCCGCGACGACAATTAACGTGGGGACCGGAGAGGACCTTTCGATCGCGGAACTCGCCGAGACGATCCGTTCGGTCGTCTGCCCGGAAGCCGCCCTGGAGTTCGACCGCAGCATGCCCGACGGCACGCCGCGAAAACTGCTCGACGTGAGCAAGTTGCACCGCCTCGGCTGGCGGCATCGGATCGGCCTCCGCGAGGGGATCGAATCGACTTACGCTTGGTTCGGCGAACACGAACCGGCGCTCGCCCGCTGACGCCGTCCTGCGAGCCTGACGTCCTAAACTGCGAATCACTGTGAAAACCGCGAGCGCCGCCGCTCGCCTCGCCCCGAGAGCCCGCCCATGTCGTCTGATTCCGCCCCCCGCAAGAAGGCCCTCATCACCGGCGTCACCGGTCAAGACGGCTCGTATCTCGCCGAACTTCTGCTTGGCAAAGGGTACGAGGTCTGGGGCGTCATTCGCCGCAGCTCGTCGTTCAACACCGGGCGGATCGACCATATCTATCAGGATCCGCACGAATCGGACGTCCGATTGCGGCTCTGCTACGGCGATCTCAGCGACGCCTCCAGCCTCAACAACCTGCTCAAAAAGATTCGCCCCGACGAGATCTACAACCTCGCGGCCCAGTCGCATGTGAAAGTGTCCTTCGACATCCCCGAGTACACGGGCGACGTCACCGGTCTGGGCTGCGTCCGGATCCTCGAGGCGATGCGCGAATTGGATCTCGAAGCCAGATTCTATCAGGCGTCCTCGTCGGAACTGTACGGCAAGGTCGTCGAGACTCCGCAGAAAGAGACGACCCCTTTCTATCCGCGCAGCCCCTACGCCGCCGCCAAGGCCTATGCGTTCTACATCACCAAGAACTACCGCGAGTCGTACGGAATGTTCGCAGTGAACGGCATCCTGTTCAATCACGAATCGCCTCGCCGCGGCGAGACGTTCGTCACGCGCAAGATCAGCCGCGCCGCGGCCCGGATCAAGCTCGGGCTGCAAGAGTGCCTGTACCTCGGCAATCTCGACGCGAAGCGCGATTGGGGGTTCGCCGGCGATTACGTCGAGGCGATGTGGATGATGCTGCAAGCCGACGTGCCCGACGACTACGTCATCGCCACCGGCGAAACGACCTCGGTGCGCGATTTCTGCAACTTCTGCTTCGAGGAGTTGGAGATGCCGTTGCAGTGGTCGGGGACGGGCGACGCGGAAGTCGGCAAAGGTCCCGACGGGCGCGTGGTCGTACGAATCGATCCCCGGTACTACCGACCTGCCGAGGTCGACTTGCTGCTGGGAGACGCCGCGAAGGCCCGCCGCGATCTGGGCTGGGAGCCGCGCGTGCGAATTCGCGAACTCGCGCAGATGATGGTTCGCAGCGATTTGGCCGTCGCAGAATGCGCCCCGGTTTCACGCTCTGCCGAGTGATCCCGGAGCAGCGGAACGACCCCGTCGACCGTCGTGTCTCGTCGACGATTCGCAAACTTACGGCAATCTGCGGGACGAGGTCGAATGGATTCCCAAGGCATCGCGACGTTCCCGTCAAGGTCGCTGTTTCGACGCGTTGCCTCAGGAGGCGGGTGGTCGATTGGAAGTCGCGTGATTTCGATTCCAAGCCTAGTGCTCTTGCACTTGGTTGTCTCAAGGCAGTTGACGAAGGGACAGTACTCTTCCTACCTATTGGCCGCTTCGGCCGTGCCGCTTCTTGCGGCGTTTGCCTCGTTGGGTTGCCCGCACACTTTACTGCGGGCGCTTCGCAGCGGCGGAGCGTCGTGCCGCTTGAACGCGTACACGGTCGCCCGCTCAGGCGCTGCGTTAACGCTCATTGGCATAGCCCTGGCCGCGGCAGGACTCTTTGCGATTGCATGGCGACTTCCCGCCGCCGAGAAGTGGGATGCACTGCGGAGTTCGACCGGCATGGTCGCTGCGTGGTTCAGCTGCGCAGCGGCGTCGCTAGTGATTGCGACAATCCTGCAAGGTCTGGACGATTTCCGGGCCGCGGCATTGGTCGGCGGCCGAAACGGCGGGATCGTCTCTAACGGACTGATGCTTGCGACCGTCGCTGCCCTGGCCTGGTTCGACGCAGTTTCGGTGGAGCGACTGTTGTTGCTTCACTGCTTGGCGGCGGCTGTCGGAACTTTTCTAGGAGCCGCCATCGTCAAGATGCGGATTCGGACCCTTCCGCAGTCGCCCGGGAACGAGCCGGTCTTGAGCGACGGCGCGGAACTGACCCAAGCTTGGTTTTTTCGCGAGAGTCTGCCGAATCTCTTCAACCAGTTAATTGCCCTGGCGATCACGGAATTCGACGTCCTGTGGGTCGGCGTTTTCGCCGATGAAGCGGCGATTGCCGACTACGGCGTCGCCCGGCGTCTAACTTTGTTCGTCACTGCTCCGTTGCTGCTCGCATCCGTGGCTTTGGCGCCGTTTGTCGCCGAGCTTCATTCCCAGGGGCAGCGAGCCCGACTGGAACGCATGCTCCGCGGTACGGCGACGCTTTTGGCGGCGCCGTCCCTGTTGGGGCTCGTCGGGTTGCTCCTGGCGCCCGAAACGATCATTCGCTGGACGTTCGGCGACGCCTACGTCGCGGCCGGTGCGGCGATGCAGATTCTATCGGTCGGATGCATTGTATTCGTCCTGAGCGGCAGCAATGGATTGACGATGACGATGACAGGCCGGCAACGGGAACTCCTGGTGTGCAGCATCTTAAGTTTTGTTCTATACTTACTGACCTTGGCGATCTTGCTGAGGGCCGGATGGGGAGCGGAAGGCGCTGCGTGGGCGTTTACGCTTCAAATGGTTCTTCAAAACACGGCCATGACGTTGCTCGTCAAGCGCCTTGTCGGCGTCTGGACGATCCCGTTCACTTCGATCGCGACGATCCGCCAGGAACTTGGCATGATGATAAATCGCCTCGCGCCGGGCAGGAAGCAATGATGAAGCTTCCGCTTCAACACCGCATACGAAACCGACTGCGGTCGACTTGGCTTCGCGAGGCGGTCGTTTCTTATCGGCACCGCGGGCTGTTGCCGCAAGACGTGTTCTTGGCGTCGTACCCCAAGTCAGGCACGACTTGGATGGCGTTCATGTTGGCGCAGCTTCTGTGGAAGGCCGGCCGAGAACAACGCATCAACGACAACCGCTTCTTGCCGGCAATCGGCCAACAGAGTTCCGCAGAGCGCACTTTGCCCGACGGCGGGCGCCTCGTTCGAACCCATGAGCGATATCGTAGTTGTTATCGCAAGGCCGTCTACGTCGTTCGCGACGGGCGAGACGCGGCGACGTCGATGTACTACCAAGTTCAGCGAGTCATGGGCATGCAGGCGACCTTCAGCGAGTTCTTGCCGATTTATCTTCGAGGGCGCTTGACCGGCGCAGGAGCTTGGCACGATCATGTCAATCAGTGGCGTGACGCACCTCGATTCGCCGGCGGATCGTTGCTGGTCGTTCGATACGAAGACATGAAAAGCGACGTTGCGAACGAGCTGCGTCGGACCGCGGAGTTTCTTGGCGTCGAAGCGACCGAAGCGGAGATTGCCGACGCGATCGAGGCTGGCTCCATGAACGCCATGAAGGGCGTCGAGCAACGCAGCGAGGGGGTCAAGCACAATGAGCAGAACGGTTCCATCCCTGTCGTCAGAAAGGGAGTCGTCGGAGATTGGAGAAACCACTTCTCCGAGGAAGACCTTGTCGAGTTTTACCGATACTCCGCGACGGCCATGGAGAAGTGCGGCTACCCGAGTTCAATAGACGCCGCTCACTACGCACAAATTGACTGACCTCGCCGCTGTTACAGAGACGCAGTTATGCTAGCTGTAGCCAATTCGACTGAAAGCTTGCTGGTCTTCGCCGGGTGGGCGTTCGTCGTCGTGCCGATCATGCTCATCGTCGTGCCCTACTGGCGCGGCAAGGCCGATTTGGTGACGGCCTGGAGCTTCGCGCTGCTAGGTTGCTCGATCTTCATGGGCATTGCCGCCCTTGAGGCCGTTGATCCGCCGGCCCGCGTGTTCGAGAACTACATCTCATTTGAGTTTCCCGACTCGTACTACAAAGCGACGCTCTTACGGAACGTATTCTTTTTTGGGTGCTTGCTGCTGTTCTACTATGCGATGCCAATCGGCAAGAAGTTCGCATCGCGTCGCTTCACTCGCAGCGCACCTTGGTCGTCGATGCTGTTTGGGGTCTTGCTGGTCTTGTGCACAGCGACCGTCGTCACTGCATTCGTGGCGATTGAGGGAAACATTCCCGTCCTACGTGAAGTGTTCTTCAATCTAGGCCATAAGGCGGCGACGTTTGGCGTCGCCTTCGCGTTCTACTCGTGGTATCGCAATCGCACGTCGCCGGTGGCGCTCATAGTGTTTGCCGTCGTTCTGGCGGCCGCCGCCGTGTACGCCATGCGGACCTCGTCCGGACGACGATTGCTGCTGTGCATCGCAGCGGCTCCGATTGTGGTCATGTATTGGACGAATTGGCGCTACCGAAGTTCGGCTCGCGTCATGCTCGTGGGCGCCTTGGCGACAAGCGTCGTCGTCATCGTCGCGCTGTGGTATCAGTGCTTCCGATTTTTCGATCGCGGTCAACTAGGCCAAGAACGGACGCTGGCCAACACGGTCGCAGCAATGAAGCAAGTCACGCTCGCAGACGTTGCCGCCCAGCTCGACTCTTGGAAGCCAAAACTCGCCCAGGGCGTGTTTTTGTATGCAATGGTGACGAAGCGGCTCGTCGAGGATCAGGGGCTCGACGTGCGCCCGCTGAACACGTTGCAGTTTGCGCTGACTTACGCGATTCCCAGAAGGTTTTGGCCCGAAAAGCCGCAGCCGTTTGGCGCTATCATCGTGACTGACGTTTTGAAGCTGCCTCAGAAGACGAATTGGGGCCTCGGTGTCGCCGGGCAAGCCTATTACGAAGGAGATTGGTATGCGCTGCCTGTCTATGCCATTGTTCTGGTCCTGCTCGTGCGCTTGATTGACGAGCCCATCAAGCGCGAACCGAACAATCCGTACTTTATTGCGACGGTAGCTTCCTCAATGATGTTCGTCATTACATGGTTGAGAGGCGATCTGGGCGTCCATACCGTCGAAGTCGTCGAGTGCCTCGTCTTCCTCTGGGTCATTCAGCGACTGAGCGCCCAGGCGGGCGGATCGCGAGTCGGGGCCTATGCCGCCGATTTCGGCAACGCCTTCTCCCAGCGACTTCTTCGCAACCCGAGAACGGCCTGACGGCGTGTTTAGAAAATGAACATCGCAAGCTGACCCCCGACGGTTGGAGGGTTGGGATCGATCCGCAAGTCCGTGCTCCCTTCTACAGGCTAAAATCACTTGATGTTGGCCACGAATCGCAGTGATCTAGGCTGCAGATTGGCAGTGCGCGTTTGTTGATGCGTCAAGCAAAGCTGAGTAAACTGTCAGCATGCCCCGTGCAGCGATAGCTGGGGGAGAACAGTCGATCCGCTTTCTCGCTGAACAATCAACGATGCGCAATCACCCGATGATCCGTAACGTGCTCCGCAGTTTGTACGCGGCGTGCGCTCTGAGTTTTGCGGCGCACGCGTGCGCCGCCAGTCGCCCCAACATCGTCGTCCTTTTTGCCGATGATGCAGGGTACGCAGACTTCGGTTTCATGAACCAATTGACGGGGCAGTCGACGGAGTTCAAGACTCCGCATCTGGACGCCTTTGCGCAGCAAAGCGTCCTCTTCTCCAACGCCTATGTGACTTCGTCCGTATGCGCCGCCTCAAGAGCGGGATTGCTGACCGGACGATATCAACAACGATTCGGGGTCGATTACAACATCGCGAACTCGAATAGCCCAAACGACGGCATCCCCGTATCCGAAGTGTTGCTTCCGCAGGCGATGAAGTCGCTAGGGTATACGACAGGAGTCATCGGCAAGTGGCATATCGGAGCTGAAGTTGCGAAACAACCACAGAGTCGCGGCGTGGACGATTTCTACGGCATCTGGGAGGGAGGGACCGACTACTTTTACGATCCAACTCGCACCACGGGACTCGTCAGGCGCGGGACCGCAGCGATCAATTGGGCGTTGGAGGCTTCGTATAACGGTGTGCCCGACGATCCTGTGAGGGGGCGTCACTTCACTGACGCTCTGGGGGACGAAGCGAGTCGCTTTATTGCCGAACACGCAACGGGGGACGATCCGTTCTTTCTCTACGTTCCCTTCACCTCGCCGCATAGCCCGTACGACTTCGCCAAGTCTGACGACTTGGCTCAGTTCGATTCGACCTCGCTGACTGGCTCGCGTAAGAACGCGGCCGCATTGACTTACGCGCTGGATCGCAATGTCGGCAACATTCTCAGCCGACTGAACGATCCCAACGGCGATGGAGAGTTCGGTGACTCGATCGCCGACAACACGATTGTCGTTTTCTTGAACGACAACGGCGGCGCCCCCCCAGGGGCGGCGGGAATGATCCACAACAACGGCCCGCTGCGCGATTACAAGGGATGGGGCTGGGAGGGCGGGATCCGTGTTCCGATGCTCGTCAAAATGCCTGGCGTCGCGGCCGGGACGTCCAATCAAATGGTCAGTTCTCTCGACCTTTTTCCGACCTTTGTCAGCGTCGCGGGGGGGACCCCCTCTGCCGAGCTTGACGGCGTCGACTTGACGGCGCACTTGACCGGCGTTGAATCCGGCTCGCTCCACGATGCACTCTATTGGCGTGGAGGCCAAAATTACTGGGCGATCCGAAAGGGGGAGTTCAAGTTGGTGAAGGGAGCGATCAACGCTTTTCCGCAGCTTTACAAGCTCAACGCCAACGGGTCGGGAGAATCGACGATCGTCAACAATCAGTTTCCGGACAAAGTCAACGAACTCCTGCGGGACTACGTCGATTGGGAGACGACGCTACAGAAATCCCAGCAAACGACGCTTTTCAACTATTTCAACCGATTTGACGCGTTTCGCCATCGAAACAATGGTCCCGCCAACGACAAGTGGCGCGACAGCGGCGTCTGGCAGAACGACGCCAACCCGACGACCAACGTGACTTTGTCGCGTGAAGACTCCTACGCGAACGCCGTCCTTGTCTTTCAAACCCGCGACGACGCTAGCTACGTCTCCGAGAACAACTTCTCGCGTTCTTCCGGGTTGTCGCCGACCAACATCGATGCTGGACATGCCAATCGACCGGGTTTAGCCGAATTCATGCTCAACCGATTGCGGCTGACCGGAAACTTTCAAGGCACGCAGAACCGAGACGGGACCCTTACAGGTTTCCCGATCATGTTTACCAAGAGCCTGAGCGGCGAGGAGCCGCGATTGTCGCTGGAGGCCACGAAGTCGCCCTCGACCGGCTCGAATTCCTTTGCGTTCAACATCAACATGGACGTCGTGTTGCACGCCGATCTCACAATAGACGGCGACAGCGATCTGACGTACCGGCTCAACGGTCAGATCCGCGACTTCTACGCACCGCGATCGCTCGTCAAAAACGGGTCAAGCAAGGCGACCTTAACGGGGTTCAATACTTACTCTGGGGACACGACGATCGTTGCGGGCGAATTGCGGATCGAAGGAGCTAATGCCGCGTTGGCAAATACTGCGAAGGTCACTGTCGGTCCGGCTGGCAAGATCACGCTCGCCAGCGGGCTGGTAAGAACGCCGATCCTCCAAACCGCGACGGCCGAGAGTTTCAAGTTCACCGGCGGCAGGCTGCAAACTAACGCCGTCAACGGGGACCTGGCTATTGAAGGGGGCGTGTTTGAAGTCGGACTGGGCGTTGCCGGAATCGTCGCCACGGGAGACATAACCCTCGCGTCAGGAGCCATTTCGTTCGAACTTGGGGGGACAACTCCGGGGACCGGGTACGACCAACTCGTCGTGGGAGGCGCCGTCGCGCTCGCCGGAGGCATGAACGTAACGCTGGCCAATCTAGGAGGAGGAACGTTTAGCCCGTCGCTGGGCCAGACGTTCAACATCCTTTCGGCGGCCGAAGGCGTGAGCGGGACGTTCTCATCGTATTCGATGCCAAGCCTAGCCCCTGGACGCCATTGGGTGATTCGCTACGCACCCAAGTCGGTCTCGATTCAGGTCGCGGCTGGTTTGACCGGCGATCTGAACAACGACGGCATCGTCAACGGAGCCGACTTGTCGCTTTGGAAGCAGGCATTCCCTACGAATCCTGCCGGGGACGTCAATCTGGACGGAGTCACCGACGGCCTCGATTTTCTTGCTTGGCAGCGCAACGCAGGAAGTCAACTCGTTCCCAGCGCCGTTGTCGTGATTCAAGTTCCGGAGCCGTCGTCCGCTCTCCTCACGTTGCTTTTTGCAGCCGTGGCAGTGTTCGCCAATCGTCGCACGCAGCATTTCGCGTCAATAACCGCATAAACGGATCAAGCCGTGCATTACTGCATTACGGCGATTCGGTGCGACGATGCAGTCTAGAAGTGCGAGGCGCTTGATTCGCGTAGTACAGGATTCTCGCAATCCTCACGAGAGCGTCGAAGCTGTCCCGTACAGTTGCGTCAACCCGCCTCGGCTGATGCGGCAAGGAGTAAGGCTCTCTCTGGGAGGGGCATGGCGATCTAGCCCCCGGCCGAGGGCGTCTCGCGATCATTTCGGAACTCGTTTTGCAATCCGAGCTTGCTGGGAACGGTTCGCACTCGATATGGCGGCGATCACCCCCGTGCAGTTCATCTCGGCTTGTTGCCATTTCACACACAAGAATGTGCCAGAACTCTGACAATACGCAGGAAGTTCGGCGCAAGAACAAGCCGTCGTGCACTCGTCGCGTATTCGTGGCAGGCGCGCTACCGCCCCCCGTTACCGGCATGACGGCGCTTACGGCCAAGGTCGCTGCCGAGCTTGCCGACAAGTGCGAAACCACGCTCGTCAACTGGTCCGCCGGTCGAGACGTACGCGGTCTTCGATGGAAAGTGGTCAGGTGGAGGGGCGTTCTGAGAACGGTCCGCGCTCTCTTGTCCGGCGGCAGGATCAAGGACGCTGATTTCTACTACGCAGTAAGCTCCGGAAGCGGACTGTTCTACGACATGCTGCTAGTCGGCCTCGCAAGAGCGCTTGGGCATCGTCCGGTCTTGCATCACCACGTCTACTACTACATCGATCGCTTCGATTGGCGGGCGAAGCGGCTCTTTCGCATCGCGGGCGGAGGGGCAATACACGTCGTGCATTGTCCGCTCATGGCCGAGGACCTGAGGCGACGCTATCCGGAGTGTCGGCAATGTCTCACCCTGTCTCCTAACGTTGCATGCGAGATCATTCCCTCGAACGCTCCTCGTCTGCCTCGTCCCTTTACGATAGGTTTTCTCAGTAACTTGACCCGTGCCAAAGGTTTGGACGACGTTGTCGAAACGTTTGCCCGACTCGTCGCCGCCGCACCGCAGGCGAGGTTAGTCCTTGCGGGACCGTGCAATACGGCAGATGCGCAAGAACTCGTGGATCTCGCGCTAAAAAGGTGGCCGGACAATGCCGAGTATCGGGGGCCGGTGTACGGCGAAGCCAAGGAAGGGTTCTTTCGCGGCATTGACGCGTTTGTCTATCCGACACGCAGCGATTCCTGGGGTATCGTCGTTTCCGAGGCCCTAGCGTCCGGCGCCCCGGTTGTTGTACGATCGCGAGGGTGTCTGCCCTACATCGTGCAGGGCAAATGCGGGGTTGTCATCGACATTGACGATGACTTCGCAATCGCCGCCGCTGAAATCCTCGCGAGGTGGTCTCGCGAGCCCGATGTCTTTAACGAGGCGGTCGGCGCAGCGCGGCGCCGCAGCACTGAGCTAGATGCGGAAGCGACCAAGGAACTCCAGAGTTTTGCAGCGCGCTTGCAGAATCTCGCGTAAATCGGCCTGTTCGAAGAGTTCGCCATTTGGACGAGTCTACTTGGTTGTGGATACTGGACTGAAGACGTCTGAGGCGAGTTCTGAGCAGCATCCTTTCATAAGCCGCATCGTGTGCGGAACGTGCGGTTTGTCCCGCCGGTAGAGTGTTAACCTGGGTTCAGCCCGAAAGCTGCATGGCCAATGCGACGGAAGCATGCAATTGCCAGCTGGGCGCTTCATCATCGAAGCGGCGTCGTCCGCAAAGGCGCCGCCTTTGTGCTCAAGGCGCCGAGGGCGTTCGCTCGTATTTGTGCAGACGGCGGAAGCTATCGCAGTCGTCCCCCGGCGCTCGCCAACTCTGTCCCTAAGAGCGGCACGCACCTGCTCGACCAGATTCTCGAAGCACTCCCTGGTCGGCGGAACTTCGGAGAGTTTTTGTCGTCGATGACAAGTTCATTTCAGTTTCGTCGCCGCTCGCCGGACGAATCGAGCGCCGCTCTCCGTACAGCCGTTCCAGGCGAATTGGTGCGCGCGCATTTGTTTTTCGATCCTGCAGTCGCTGCGGCGATCGCCGAGACGCGGTACGTCCACTACTTCATCTACCGAGACCCGCGCGACGTGGTGCTCTCCGAGGCGCACTACCTGCGTTCGTTGAATCGGTGGCACCGTTTGCACCCGTTCTTTCGTGATGCGCCCTCCTTGGACGAAGCGATCGCGATCAGCATCCGCGGGTTGCCGGAACATGCCGAGAAGCTTTACTACCCGCCGATCGGCGAGCGCTTCGAGCAGTACGCCGGTTGGATCGGTCGTGACGACGTGTTCGCCGTGAAGTTCGAGGACCTCATCGGACCGCGGCAGCCGGAACTGATTGCCGCGATGGCAGAGTTTTACGTCCGTCGGAGCGAGACCCCCGTGGACGCTAGCGAACTCGCAATGGCGATGCAGGCGAACGTCGATCCCGGGCGATCCCATACTTACCGCAAGGGACGCTCCGGCGGATGGCGCGAGAGGTTCAGCCCGGCCAACTGCGTCCTGTTCGAGGAGCACGCTGGAGCGGTGCTCGCCAAGTACGGATTCGAGCCTTTTTGACCATCCCCGGCGTGTCAGGCTCGTGCAGCCTCCCATCTCGGCATTATTCACAACCCCCTTGGACTAGGATTGCTATTTGCCGTGCGCCTCTTGATCCACGACTACGGCGGGTATCCGTTCCCGATGCAACTCAGTCGCGAACTCGCGGCGCGGGGACACATTGTGCGCCACGTCTACTGCAGTTCGACCGAAACGCCCCGCGGGAATACAGAAAGGGCGACCGCGGGTAGCGGCGAGTTCTCGCTGCAGGCGATTAACCTGGGGGGCGTCATCCCCAAACGCAGCTACCGTAAACGGATCGCCATGGAGCGACGTTACTCCGGGCTGATTTGCGCCGCTTGCGACGAGTTTCGCCCCGACGCCGTGTTGTCGGCCGACACCCCTTCGATTCCGCAACATCGGCTGGTGCGACGTTGCCGGAAGCGAGGCGTTCGCCACGTGTTCTGGGTGCAAGACCTCTTCGGGGTTGCCGCGCACAAACTGCTCAGTCGTCAGGTTCCGGTGGTGGGGGGAATCGTCGGTCGGTACTTTATGCGGCTCGACCGCGAGTCGGCGCGCGGCAGCGACGCCGTGGTTCTGATTACCGAGGACTTTCTGCCGCTGTTTCGCGAGTGGCGGATCCCGGACGAGCGGATGCACGTGATCCACAACTGGTCTGTGCTTGACGAACTGCCGCTCCGGCCGCGCGACAACGCTTGGTCGATTGAGCAAGGGCTTGGAGCCGGCCCGCGCGTGATGTACACCGGCACTCTCGCCATGAAGCATAACCCGGCGCTGCTGTTGGAGTTGGCCAAACTCCTCGACCAGCGCGAGGCGGGCGAGATGATCGTCCTGTCCGTGGGCCAGGGCATCCAATGGCTACGCGAGGCTGCGGCCCGCGAGGGGATCCGCTCGCTGCGGTGCCTTCCCTTCCAACCGTTCGAGCGAATGGCCGACGTCCTCGGCAGCGCGGACGTGCTTGTGGCGATCCTGGAACCCGACGCCGGCGTCTTCAGCGTTCCCTCCAAGGTCCTCAGCTACATGTGCGCCGGTCGGGCGATTCTCGGGGCGATGCCGGCCGACAATTTGGCGGCGCGGTTGATTGTCGAGAACGGCGCGGGGCTGGTGACCGATCCGAGCGATCTGGCTGCGTTCCGCGCGGCGGCGGCGGCATTGCTTGACGACCCCGATTCGTTGCCGGCCCGGGGCGCCAGCGCCCGCCGCTATGCCGAGGAGAATTTCGACATCCTGCGGATCGCCGACCGATTCGAGGCGATTCTGGCGGGATAGAGCGCCAATGACCAAGCGCCAATGATCAAATCCCAATGACCATTTGTCATGGAGAGCTTTGGCGGGGTCCCGGCCGTCCCGTTCAAAACACCGGCCCCAAGCTCTTTAGCCGGGCCTCGGTCTCGGCCATCAGGGCGTCCTCTGCGGCTTCGTCGGGCGCCTCGTACGTGACGCTGAACCGCAGGAAGGCGCCCGCGTCGTCCCACGGGACCGTGCAGATCGACTGCTTCGTGATGAGGTACTGGCTGCACGCCTCGGCGTTCTCGAATTGCGTGCCGTCGGCCAATCCCCGCGGGCTGGGGGTGTAGAGGAAGTACGATCCCCCCGGCATTTCGCACTGGAACCCGCACCGCTGGAGCGCGGCGACCATCTTGGTCATCCGTCGGCGGTACTTTTCGCGGATGCGGCGCGGAATTTCCGGTTCGTCGAGCGCCGCGGTCGCCGCCATTTGGATCGCCCGAAACTGCCCGCTGTCGCAGTTGTCCTTCACGTCGGCGAACGCCCGCACGATCCGCTCGTTGCCGCAGATCCAGCCGATCCGCCAGCCGATCATGTCGAACCCCTTGGACATCGAGTGCATCTCGACCCCCACCTCCTTGGCGCCGGGGACGGCCAGAAAGCTGTTCGGCTCGCGGTCGAACGACAGCAGTCCGTGGGCCGCGTCCTGGACCACGACCACTTGGTTGTCGTGAGCGAACTGGATCGCGCGTTCGTAGAACTCGCGGCTGGCCGTCTTGCCGGTGGGGCTGTTGGGATAGCAGATCACCAGCAGCTTGGCTTTGGCGCGGACGTCGGCCGGGATGCCGTCTAAGTCGGGGAAGAAGTCGTTCTCCTTGAGCAGCGGCAGCTTGTACACGCTCCCCCCGTAGTACGTGGTCAGCGTTCCCGCGACTGGGTAGCCGGGGACGGTCATCAGCGTCACGTCGCCCGGGTTGATGAACGCCGCCGGCAAGATCGCCAGCCCCGATTTCGAACCGATGCAGTGGTTGATCTCGGTCGCCGGGTCGAGCGTCACGCCGTACTCGCGCTGCATGAACCGCGCGACCGCCTGCTTGAACTCCGGCGGACCGTTGTCGGCGTAGCCGCGGTTTTCCGGCTTGCGGATTTCCTCGGCCATCCGGTCCAGCACGATCGGGTCGGCCACGCCGTCGTTTTCGCCGATGCCGAAGTCCAACAACCGCCGCTGGGGATGCTCGGCCAGCGCCTGGCGCTTGGCCCGCTTGATCTTCTCGAACTTGTAGATCGAGGTCCCCTTGCCGTATTGGGCTCCGCCGATGCGGTCGGCGAACAGCGACTGAAAATACGGATCGGACATGGCTGTCAACAATGCATGCGGGAAGGAGAAAACCAGCGGGCCCGTCAGGGTACCCCAAGCGTCAGTCGCCCAAAAGGGGCGACTGGGCGTCGCGTGCCCGAGGCCGCTGGTTCGTCTGGTGCGGGGCGCCATGGCCGCAGTGCGAAGCGCCGCGGTCTGGCGAATTCCCGCAGGAAACAAGCTTGTTCGCGTCGGCCGCCCTCCGTTCGCGTGCCGCCCCGGCGGGCTCTGTTGAACATCCCCCTCGTTCCGACAGTTCGCCTCCCGGGTCGTGCCATTCAGCCGGCTGTGATACGATCTTGGTTTGGTTTCGCCCTTTGTTTACTAGCTGCGCTAGGATGCCCGTCATGAGCGTCGACCCCTACGCCCCGTGCCCGTGCGGCAGCGGCAAGAAGCTGAAATTTTGCTGCTCGGACTTGGTTCACGAGATCGAGAAGATCGACAAGCTCATCCACGCCGATCAGCCGCGGGCGGCGCTGGCGCGGTGCGAGCAACTCTTGACCAAGGAGCCGAACCGGGCGTCGCTCCTCGATCTGGCGGCGATGCTCAAGTTGTCGCTCGAAGACGTCGACGGAGCCGCCGCGATCGTGCAGACGTTTCTGGCCGCGCACCCCGACAGCCCCACGGCCCACGCCCAAGCGGCGCTTGTGGCGACGGCGCGCGAGGATGCGGCCACGGCCGTCGGCGAACTGCAGAGTGCGTTCGAACATTGCGGCAACGACCTGCCGCAGCGGGTGTTCGAGGCGATCGGCGCCGTCGGGCACGCGCTCTTGCTGGCTGGCGATCTCGTCGCGGCTCGAGCTCACCTGCTGATGTACGCCGGACTGGCGCCGAACGACGACAACGAAGCCGTCGAATTGCTGCTTCGGCTGAACCTGCAATCAGGCTTGCCGCTGTTGTTGCGTGAGCCGCTGACGCTCGTCAAAAAGCTCGCCGATCCGCCGAAGCCGATCGCGGCCGACTTCGCCGCAGCGATGGAACTTGCCCAACGCGGCCGATGGCGGCAAGCCGCGGCGGCGTTCGAGACGTTGCGGGACCAGATCGGTTCGCTGCCGGCGGTCGTTTACAACCTGGCTCTCTGTCGCGGGTGGAGCGGCGACAAAGAGGGGTTCGTCGATGCACTGCATGACTACGCGGCGCTCGACGTGCCGTACGACGACGCCGTCGAGGCTGAAGCCCTCGCCCAATTGGTGCTGCCGCGCGAGGACGCGGCGCTCATCGAGACGCTGTGCCTGTCCTATCATGTTGAGGACGCCGACGTTGCCGCCGAGCGGTTGCTGGCGGACAAACGGGTCGAGATCTACCCCGTAGATCCGGAAACGTTCAAGAGCGACGAAGACACGCCCCCCCGCGAAACCTACATCCTTCTCGATCGTCCCGTCGCGACCGCCGGCGTCGACATCGAACTGGGGCAGATTCCCAACGTGCTGGCGTTTCTGTCGTTGTACGGCAAGCGGACCGATCGTCCCGCTCAGCTCAAGGTCACCACCGACGACGATCAGCTGTTCACCGTCGTCACGGGACTGGTGACGGAGATCGTCGGCGACGCGCTCGGTTCGATCGACTCGCGCGAAACCCTGGCTGAGAAGTCGGCGAGCGAGGAAGCGCTCAGTTGGCGATGGCGGCTGCCGGACGACACGCCCTCGAAGCACCGGCGACAACTCCTCGCCGAACGTCGGCGACGGGCGATTCTCGACGATTGGACCTCGGCGCCCTTGGGGAATCTGGGCGACCTGTCGCCCGAGGCGGCCGCCAGCCAGCCGGAGTTGCAGGTCCGGCTGGCCGCCGCGGTGCTTATCATCGAGCAGGCCTCGGCCGACCCGGCCGAGCGCTCTCTGTTCGACGAACTGCGTAGCCGACTCGGCCTGCCCGCCGCAGAGCCGATCGATCCCGCGACAATTGATTGGCAAGCTCTCCCCATGGTCCGCGTGCCGCGGTTGGAACTTGCCGCACTGGACGCGGAGTCGCTCAGCGGCCTGCTCGATCGCTGCACGCTGGCCGGGGCGCCGATCGCCACGCTGGCGGTGGCCACGGAACTCGCTGGGCGCGATGAACCGCTTGCCGTTCGCCGGCGGGCTTTCCAGCAACTCGTGCGCAAGGTTTCGCACCCCGACGCCGCGATCCCGTGGATCGAGCAGGCCAAAACGCTCGCCGCGAGCGAAGGAGCGAAGCTCGGCGAATGGTTGCTGATGGAGCTGCAGGTCCACATGGAACGGGGCGATTTCGACGGGATTCAAGCCGCGCTGCGGGCGATCGGCGACCGTGAGGCCGCCGAGCCCGAAGCGGCTCAAGCTGCGTATCGCATCCTCTATCAATCAGGTTTGATCGCCCCGCCGGGCGAACGCACCGACGTGGCCGAAGCGCCCCTTCCGGTCGCCAGCGGTTCGAAGCTATGGACCCCCGACGGCGACGCTCCCGCCCCCGCCGGACCGGCCAAATCGGCGATCTGGACCCCGTAGCCCGCAGCCGCTCGGACCGGACGAATGAACCGCCTGAACGGAATTGATTGAAACGGGAACTCGTCGACCGTCAGGTGCGAGCTCTCTGCGTTCCTCCGCGGCCTGTTCGATGGCAATCAGTGACGAAGATCGCCAGTTCCTCGCTCGGGCATTCGAGCTAGCGCGCCGCGGGGAGGGGTTCGTCGAGCCGAACCCGCTGGTCGGCTGCGTTGTGATCCAGGGCGGTCAAGTCGTGGGCGAAGGTTGGCATCGCCGGTTCGGCGGGCCGCATGCCGAGATCGAGGCCCTCGCGGCTGCCGGGGACGCCGCCCGCGGGGCGACCGCGTGCGTCTCGCTGGAACCGTGTTGCCACCAAGGAAAGACCCCCCCGTGCGTCGGGGCCTTGCTCGCCGCCCGAGTGGCGCGGGTCGTCGTCGGGGCGGAAGACCCCAACCCCGTCGTCTCGGGCAAAGGAATTGCCGCGTTGCGGGCCGCGGGAATCGCCGTCGATCTTGCCGACGACTGCGACGAGGCTGCGGCGCTTGTCGCTCCTTTTCGCAAGCTGATCACGACCGGCCGGCCCTGGGTGATCGCCAAGTGGGCGATGACGCTCGACGGCAAAATCGCCGCGATCGACGGTTCGAGCCAGTGGATCACCGGCCCCGAAGCGCGGGCTGCGGTTCACGCCCTTCGCGGTCGCGTCGACGCGATTGTGGTCGGTCGGGGCACCGTCGAGCGGGACGACCCCCTGCTGACGGCTCGGCCTGCTGGTGCGCGGACGGCGACGAGGATCGTGCTCGACGCCGGGGCGAATTTGCCGCTCACGAGCAAACTTGCCCGCACTGCGGGCGAGGCCCCGGTGCTCGTCGCCGCGGCGAGCGACGCCCCGGCCGAACGGGTCGCGGCGCTCCGCTCTCGAGGAATCGAGGTGCTGCTGCTGCCGGGAGCGGATCAGGGCGCCCGGCTCGAGACGCTCCTAAACGAGCTAGGTCGCCGGCAGACGACCAACGTGCTGGTCGAGGGGGGAAGCGCAGTGCTCGGCAGCCTGCTCGCCTGCGGGGCGATCGACGAGGTCTTCGCCTTCGTTGCCCCGAAGCTGCTGGGAGGGGCCGCCGCCCCCGGCCCGGTCGGCGGTCCGGGGCTGGCGACCATCGCCCACGCGGTCCCGCTCAAACGGCTTCAGCTAAGCCGCCTTGGCCCCGACCTCCTTCTCCGGGGCCACGTCGCCCCTGGTGTGTGCGCCCGCTAGCCGGCGGCGCACACGCCGCCGGAGAACCGCGGACAAGCCCTGCCCTGCCCTCCTCGCCCCAGGCTCGGGTACGAACGCCGACGACGGTCTCGGTGCTTGCGACAAGGCTCCAGCGGCTTCGTCGCGTCCCCCCGCTCGGCGCCAATTTCAGCCTGACGATTCGTCGTTTGGCCAGCCCGCGCCGCTAGCATTTCCGCTCCATTTTTGGCGGACATTGCGGGTCGTAGCGATCGTGCCCGTGGCAATTTCGCAACTCTTTTCAGCGGAGGTCCAAAACCGTTTTCAGCCGCCCCGGCCGTTGATAGAGTGCGAGGAAAGGGGACGTTCGCCCTGCTCGCCCGTGGGCGCCGCAACGGGCGACTCCTCGACTGTTCGTCGACTATCGAAGGGTTGCGTTTCTCCCCGTCGCCGGGCTCGCTGCAGGCTTGCTCGACGACCGTACGCAATGTGTTGGTTCGCTTGCCATGATGTTCTCCCCCTCGCCCAAACCCGATGACGTCGACAGCCTGCTGCTCAACGCGCAGCTTCGCGACGCGCTGGAACCGTTGTTCGACGAGTCGATCGGTCGTGTCAATGCCGAGGTCATGTCGACCGGCGATGAAAACGAGTTCCTGCAGTCGATGCTCGAGTGGGAACGGGCGCCGATCTTGCCGATCTGCGAGTGGTTCACCCCCAAGCTCGATCTGCCGCATCCCGACGATCTCAGCGACGACGTCCTCCGCGTGAAGCTCGCCCAGGTGATCGACCGACTGTTCGAGCGCCGGATCGTGCTGGACTTCACCGATCATCTCAGCGATCGGCAACTCTACTGCCTCGTCTTTCGCGACATCCTCCCCGCGCACGAGAAGATGATCGACCGCCGCAGCAACTACCTCCACTGGGATTGCGCCAACGTCGACGGCGATCCCGAGTTGTGGTTGCGGTACTACGCGACCGAGGACGAGCGCGCGGCGTGGGCCGAGGACAACGACGGCTATTTGCCGCAGATCGAGGACCCGCCGTTCCCGCGCGACCTGCCGCGGGCGCCGCTGTAGCAAGGGCGGTCCGGCTCAGTCGGCCAGTCCGCGGACCCGTTCGATCAGTTCGCCGAACGGAGAGGTCTCGACGCCGGTGAACGGGTCGAAGATCGACTCGCGCGCGGCGGCCGCTTGCTGGAGCGTCGCGGCAAGCGCTTCGACTCCGTCGCGCAGTTCCTTCGGTGCGGCGACCCGCGCGCGTTCCGCCGGCGTCAACGCATCGTAGTACAGCCGCACGAACTCGTATTGCTGGGCGAGGCGTTCCAGTTCGCTCGTGATCCGCGCGGCCGTGGCCAGCGAGAGTCGCTCGTCGGCGATCACGATTGCGGCGTTCACCTCGCGGAGCCCGGCGTGGTAGCCGTCGATTCGAGCTCGCAGTTCGGCGAGATTGACTGCCACCTCCGCCGGGGGCGCGGGCGGCGTCGGCGAAGCTGCGGACAGGTGACGCACCACGATCGCCCGAGCGGCAGGTTTCTCAGTCGCCGCTCCGTCGGCCGGAGCCGCCAGCGTGGGGATCGGTCCGCCGATTGCAACGTGCGGCCGCGGCTCCTCGAGCACGTCCCATTGCGGCGTCTCGGGTTGCCAATCCGCAGGGTTCAGGTCCTCGGGCGGCGAAATGCTCGCGATGATCGATGGCGCCGTCGGCTTGTCGCCGGACGAAGCTTCGTTCCGGCGAGGAATCGCGGCAACCGACTCAACGGCTGAGGGGGCGGCAGGCGCCGGAATCGTGGGCTTCTTGACGAGGCGAGCCGCAGGAACGGGTGCAGGTTCTTGCTGCGGCGACGGTTCGGAGGGAACCTCCGGCGGCGACGCGACCTCGGCGACCGCCGGAGCCGTCTCGGCTCCGAATCGCGGCGTCGTCGGCAGTTTCTGCGACGAGCCGGGCATCGACAAGACGATCGCTTGATCCAACCACGCGGCCAGCGCCTGCTGATCGGCGGCGCTCCGGGGCGATTGCCGATAGGCCTCGACCGTCGTTTCGAGCGCCGAAATGCGACTCTCGTACGCGGTCTGATCGTGGCGATACGCCAGCTCGAATTGCAGCCGCGCGTCGGCTTCAAGCGCTCGGAGATCGGCCTTCGGCCATTGCGCCTGACGGTCCGCGGCGACGAACCCGCCGATGATCGCCACGGCGACAAACGAACTGACGACGGCGATGATCCGTTCGCCGGTGGAAGATTTTCGCATGGTGCGCTGCTTGGATGGAGGAGCAAGAATCGACCCCGGGCCGGTCGGCCGCGCGCCGGTCGCTCGGAGGCCGCTTAAAACCTAGAATGGCCCAGCCCCAAGTCAAAAACGCTCCCCCCTTCGCGCGTCGTCATGAACCGCACGCTTGCCAAGCCCTTGCTGATCGTCGCGGTCGTGCTGGTTGTGCCGCTGGCGGTCCTGGCGGTGCAGGGGGAGTCGTTCGCGCCGACGCTGGCCCGGTGGCAGGAGGACCCGCCGTCCCCCGGGACGCTTGCGGTGCTGGTCGTCGCCTTGCTGGCCAGCGACGTGGTCCTGCCCGTCCCCTCGGGGCCCGTCAGCACGCTGGCCGGCGCCAAATTGGGGATCCCCCTCGGCGCCGCAGCGTCATGCCTGGGAATGACCGCCGGGGCCGCCGTCGCGTTCGCCCTGGCTCGCCGCTGGGGCCGGCCGCTGGCCGAGCGGCTCTCGGCCCCCGAGCGGCTCGCCGAACTCGACGACGCGTGGAGTCGCCACGGAGCCTGGCTTTTGGCGGCGACCCGCCCTTTGCCCGTGCTCGCCGAGGCGGGGGCGCTGCTGGCTGGGGCGATGAGTATGTCCTGGGCCGCCTTCTTGCCGCCGGTGTTTGTCGTGAACGGCGTCCTGGGGATCGTTTACGCCGCCCTGGGCGACTTTGCCCGCCAGCGGGAGTGGCTCCCCCTGGCGGTGGCCGTCGCCGCGGCCGTCCCTTTCGTGCTCCTGGCGGTCGTCCGTCCGCGCCGCACGCCCCAGCGCGGGCCGCAAGATTGAGAGCATCGCAAGCCAAGCGCAGGCACTCCCGCGGTCACGCTGGCTCCAGCGCCGCCAGCGATTGCCGGACGTGTTCGTCGGAGGCGAACAGGGCCGAGAACATGTGTCGGATCACCCCCTCGCGATCGATGACGAACGTCACGCGCCCCGGCAGGATTCCCAGCGCCTTGCGGGCGCCGTACAGCTTCTGCAACCGCCCGTCGCGATCGCTGACCAAGTGAAACGGCAGCCGATGCCGGGCGGCGAACGAGCGGTGCGAGTCGTCGCTGTCGCCGCTCACGCCGATCACTTCGGCCCCCGCCTCGGCGAACGTCTCGAACGAGTCGCGGAACGAGCACGCCTCTTGCGTACACACGGTCGTGCCGTTCTTGGGGTAGAAAAACAGCACCACCGCTCGCTGGCCGCGGAAATCGCTCAATCGCAGTTCCACGCCCGCGGATGTCGTAACAGCAAAATCGGGAGCGACGTCGCCAACGTGAAGTTTCGCGGTCATGGTTCGTTCACCTTGATCAGATCGTCGATCGATCAGCGGAGTTGCGGCGAGTCGCGTGCTTCGCGGGTCCACGACGGCCCGACTTGAACGATGCAGTGACGTCTGCATGCGGTGGTCTGGGAATTCCGTGAACATCCATGCTGCCGAGATTGCTCAGTCGTCAGCCGCCCGCTGTCGCTCCGAACGCCGCCAACAGGCGGTCGGCGGCGATCTCGGCGGGGAGAACGCCCGCGACGACCTGGGCTTCCAATTCCTGTCGCAGCGCCTTCACCCTCGGGTGGTCCTCGAACGCCGAGTGCAACCGTTCAGACACAATCCCGCGCAACCAGTGCAAATTCTGACGCTGTCGACGCTGGTCGAGTTCGCCGCTAGCCCGGCGGCGAGAGACGCACGACTGGACCGCCTCCCATACGTCGCCGATCCGTTGGCCCTCGCGGGCGCTGCAGGTCAGCACCGCCGGCTGGTCGTTGCGGGGGCGTCCGCTGATCGATTCGACCGCGCCGCGATACTGTCGGGCCGCGACCTCAGCCGCGGGCTTCATCGGCCCGTCGGCCTTGTTGACGGCGATCACGTCGACCAGTTCCAAGAGTCCGCGCTTGATCGCTTGCAGCTCGTCCCCCGCCGTGGGGAGCATCAGCGCGAGAAAGCAATCGGTCATCTCGGCGACCATCGTCTCCGATTGACCGACTCCCACCGTCTCGACCAGCACGACGTCGAACCCGGCGGCTTCGCATACCAGCAGGCTTTCGCGGGTCTTGCGGGCGACGCCCCCCAGCGTGCCGGCGCTGGGAGAGGGCCGGATGTACGCGGCGGTCGCTGCGGAGAGGGCGCCCATCCGCGTCTTGTCTCCCAGGATGCTCCCCCCGGTGACGGTGCTCGACGGGTCGACTGCCAGGACGGCAACGCGGCGATTGGCCGCGACGAGATGCTGCCCCAGAACGTCGATGAAGGTGCTTTTGCCGACGCCAGGGACTCCCGAGATGCCCACCCGGACCGAACCCCCCGTCGCCGGCAGCAACTCGGCGAGCACCTGCTGGGCTAGGACGCGATGCTCCGGCAGGCTCGATTCGACGAGCGTGAGCGTGCGGGCCAAGGCGCCGATCGATCCGGCGCGAACCCCTTGCACGTAGTCGGCGACGGTCATCTCCCGACGCCGAGCGCCGCCGGGCAGGGAAGGGGAGGGCATGGGCGATTCAGACTGCTGGGGGCGACGCTGCGCACACGAGGCGAGACCTCCCCAATTTACCCTTCCTCAGGCTCGCCCCACAGGGTCGCCACGACCCGCCGTCGGCCTCCCCGGACGCGGTGCTCGCACAGATAGATCCCCTGCCAGGTCCCGAGCAGCAACTGGCCAGCCCCGACGGGGATCGACAGCGAACAGCCCAAGAGGGCTGACTTGACGTGGGCCGGCATGTCGTCGGGTCCCTCGCACGTGTGCCGGTAGGGGAAGTCCTCGGGCGCCAGGGCCGCAAACGAGGATTCCAGATCGGCCGGGACGTCCGGATCGGCGTTTTCGTTGATCGAGAGACTGGCCGAGGTGTGCTGCAGAAACAGGTGGAGGACGCCGACCTTGAGGTTTCGCAGCTCTGGCAGGCCTGCCAGTATCTCGCGGGTAACGAGGTGGAACCCCCTCGCAGCGGGGGAAAGTTCAATTGTCCGTTGCAGCCAGAACATGGACGTATGTCCTGCCGAGACGATCGGCGTGGGGCCCGGTTGCGGGTTTCTGGGGGACCTAGTCTTCCCAGAACCTACATATTCACACAACTCGCGACAGGGCTTGGTATTATGGCGAAAGGTCAAGGGGAAAAAGCTTGACTAACGAAACTTGGTGGCAATAATCCGTTGATCGACTTTGTGCGCCGCAGCGCGAGGGGATTCTCGCTCCCGCGGCGCGTCCCACCGGATTACGCCTGATCGTGCTTGGGTCGGCCTGGGTTTCGAGTGTCGACCAGCACGTTTTGTCCTCGCGGCTCGCCTGAACGGCGTTGGATTTCCGCAGGACGCATCATCCCGTTCCCAGTCGCTCGGCGGCGACTCAGCCAAGGATAAGTGCATCCATGCCCGATCCCAAGCTCAAAAACGTGTTTGAAGCCATCTTGAAGTATGGCCACGACGAGGACTTCGCCCCTAAGGCGGGCGAAGACTTCAAGGCGACCCAGGCTCCGGCCGGCTCGCGTGAGAAGCTCGAAGTGCTTGCCGACCGCGTGCGCTCGGGCCAGCCGTTGTGGCACGAGGACGATCGCTGCGATTACAGCGGTCTGACCGGCGCCGTGCGGCCACGCGATTGAACCGGTTGCACCTTCGCCGCGTCAGAGCGGCGCGCTCCACGCGACATTACGAGTCACACAATGGCCCGCCGCAGCGGCTCGCTGCGGCGGGCCATTTCTTTTGCTTTGCACACTGCGCCCGAACGCTCGGGGCGGCGGTTCTTATGCCGAGCGCGCGAGGGTGAGCGGCTGGTCGCCCACGGGCGGAGCGGCTTCGGCAGCCGCGGCATGCGGCTCCAATTCGTCGCGGAGGACCAGCATGTCTTTCGGGGCTTCGATCCCCAGCCGGACCTTGTCGCCGGCGACGCGGACCACGGTGATGACGATCGAGTCGCCCAGCCGAATTCGCTGGGCTTCTTTTCGGGACAAAACAAGCATGGGGGAAACCTCCGTGTCGCCCGCGGCGGGGTGGTATGAACGTGCGTATACTATAGCCGATCGCGGGGCGGCGGCAAGCGCCGAATCGGCAGTAGTGAACAAAAATACAGAAAAATCGAGGCCGCGACGCTGCCGGGCGTCCGTTCGCGTCGCTTGTCACGGGGGACGAAGCGTTCCGGCTAGGCGGCGCAGTTCAGGCAGGATTCCAAGGCGGGGGGCTCCAACAGGCGGGTCCGCAGCAAGCGTTGCCCGTCGGCGCCGTAAAACAGGATCGTGTTGCCGTCCGCTTCCCAGATCGCCGTCAGTCGCACCGCACGCGGGCCATGCAGGCTGAAGTACAGCCCGCATGGTCGGCCGGAGCGGGTCAACACCCGTTGATCAAGCGGGCATTGGCGGGGATCAAGGGATTCAAAACGGCTGAGGGTCTCGGCGATAAAGGTGCGAATTTCTTCGGGATTGGCGAGTCGAACGGTGCTTTCAAGCATGACCTTCGCGTGAGGCGGCGGTGTGATGGCGGGAATCGGGTCGCCGTGAGGGATCTGGCGGGGCGTTGACGGCGAGTTTTCCGACAGCGCGATTTAGGCGATTTGGCGACAGTGTACTCTATCGGTAGGATGTGCGAGCTAGCTCCAGGCGCGACGCGCACATTTCTTCACGAAGGGTGCAGGTGCGCGCACCTGCGCGAGCGATGACGCCCTAGAAACGGATGAGCGGCTTGAAAACAAGCGATTCGTTTCCTCGCCGGGGATTCGTTGTGTTGCAATCACGGCCGTGGCGCATGGGGTGAAGAGGCCAAAGGCAACGACGGCAAACGTTCTCTGCCGATCGATGCCGGCAACGCCGCTGCGCTCCTCGCGCAAACGAGAGCAATCCTGCCGCAATGGCGAGCGGACGGATGTCAGCGCAGGCCTTAATCGCCGGCGCTTAGTCAGCTAGAAATTGTCGAGCTGACAAAGCGTTAGGACCGGTCGTCGGGAAAGATTCCTGCGCCGAAGCCTTCGTTGATGTTGCCGAAGCCCTGCGAGAGATGGGGCGCCGGCGCCGGGGCCGGGCGCGACACGGGCGTTTCAGCCGGGCCACCGCCACGCGGGGCGTGCGGGCCGCGACGATCGTGGGCTGCGTCGGTTCGTTTCTCCGCCGACCGGTCCGCTTCGCGGGGCGGACGACGGGCCTCGCCGTAATCGATGTCGAAGTCGTCGTACCGCGAGACGTAGCCCGGCTCTTTCGCCCGGATCAACTCGGTCTCGTACTCGCGAATGACATGTTCCTGGATCATCTCGCGACATGCCGAATTGATCGGGTGGGCGATGTCGGCGTAGAGCTTTGCGCGGCCGTCGGCGTCGGTCGGCATGTGTTCGAGCGACAACTGCCGTCCGCACTGGCTGCAGTACGGGGCGCGGAGATGATTCTTCGCGTGACAACTGGGGCAGTGTGCCGTCAGTTTGCGGCTCGGCATGGCGACGAAGGGTCCGCTCGAGCCCTCGATGATCTTCAGATCGCGGACCACAAAGCAGTTGTCGAACGTGATCGAGCAAAACGCCTTGAGACGCTCCCCGGGTTCATCCATCAGTTTGATGCGAACTTCGGTGACTTGCACGGCGAATCTCCTTGCCTGGCGGCGGGCCTAGGGGCACGTCGCTGTTGCGTAAACCGTCCCGAGGCGCTGACCGCGGAAACATGCCGCGATCCGGTGCGCGTGGTTTGCCGAGCGGCAGATGGCGAAGTATGCGGACCCACTGCCGGTCATGGCATGGGCGAGGACGTCGAGTCGGGCCGCCGCAGCGGCGATCGCGGCGACGGCGGTACAGAGCCCCTCGGCCGCCGCTTGCAACCGATTGACGACGAGCGTACGGAATCGCGACCAAGCGCCGGCGCGCCAAGCAGCGGCCAAACGGTCGGCGGAGGAGCCGGAACGGCGGTCGGCGTGTTCCGGGGCGCTGCCGCGCGCCAGGCCGAGGGCGGCGTACGCGGCCGGGGTCGAGACCCCTTGCGGAGGTTTGACGATAACAACCGGCAAGCGGGGGAGCGCCGCGAGCGGTTCGACGATCTCGCCGCGACCCCGGCAGCAGGCAGGCCCGCCGGCGAGAAAGAACGGGACGTCGCTTCCCAGTTCAGCCGCCAGTCCTGCCAGCCGCGGTCGGTCGTAGCCAAGCCCCCAGGCGGCGTTGGCCAGCACAAGGGCGGCAGCGGCGTCGCTGCTGCCCCCTCCGAGACCCGCAGCCATGGGGATCGACTTTCGCAGGAGGAAGCGGCCCTGCGGCTCGATCCCCGCGGCATCGGCGAGCCGTCGCACGGCTCGGCAGGCGAGATTATCGTCCCCTGCCGGAGCGAGCGGGGCGTCGCGCCGCCAGGGGAGGGCGGCGAACGAGAACGGTTCGCCGGTTCCGAGGGATCCCGGGGAGTATTCGAGCCGATCGTAGAGGGCGACCGGCGTCATGACGGATTCCAGTTCATGGAACCCATCGAACCGACGGCCGAGAATGTCGAGGCAGAGGTTCAGCTTGGCTGGCGCCAAGACGCTGCATGCTGAACCGTTCCTGCGGGCGAACATGTTGGACGCCTTCGTTCGAGCGGTCGCGCGATCCACGAAAGGGATCTGTGCGCAGCGACCTGCGTCAGGTGGTGTATTCGCGTTGTTCCCCTCGACGAAGCCCGGCAACCACTCGTCGGAATGGCAGACACGCCAGCGAATGGCCGCATGCACAAGTCACGTACTTGCCGGATTGCGCCGCCCCAGATCGCAACTCGGTTCGCGGAAGGATTTTAGCGCGTTTGAAAAAACTGGTCAACATGAGCCTTGACTCGATCGCTCCGGATTTGTAACCCGAGCGACGGGTCGTCGGAATCGCGCAAATGCGGTCGATCATGGCGAAAGACTCCATTTGCGATGATCCGAGGAATTCCGCATGCGGGTCATCCCCCCGGGGCGGGGGGCCGCAAGCCTTGCGCAACTTGGCAACGCGAGTGCCGAACTTGCGGCACCGGAGGAGCGTCAGCCGGGAGGCGTGCGGTTGGCGGCGGCCTGCTGCTTGCCCGCGTCGAGCAGCGACGTAGCGACGGCGATCACCTCGCGCTGGACCTCGTCGGCCGAGCGGGCGGCGTCAATGACATGAACCGCAGGGCCCATTCGCCGGGCCTCGGCGAGAAAACCGGCCCGGAGACGCTCGCGGAATTCTTCGCCGCGCCGCTCCATACGATCGAGCGAACGGTCCAAGCGGGCGTGCGCCGCCGCGGGGTCCATGTCGAGCAGGAAGGTGCAATCGGGGGTCGTTCCGGCGGTGGCGATCCCTCCGATCGAGCGGATTTGCTCCACATCCACTCCCCCGGCGTGGCCTTGATAGACGATATTGGCGAGCAGGAATCGATCGCACACGACGACCCGCCCTGCGGCTTGGGCCGGCGCAATGACCTCGGCCACCAACTGGGCCCGCGCGGCCATGTAGAGGAGCATTTCGGTCCGAGGGGCGATCGGCTCGTCGTCGCCGCTGGCGAGCAAGATCTCGCGGATTCTCTCCCCCACGGGCGTGCTGCCCGGGTCGCGGCAGACGACCGGTTCGACCCCGCGGCCGGCGAGCCACTCGCAGAACCGCCGCAACTGGGTCGACTTGCCGACGCCGTCGATGCCATCGAAGGAGAAGAACACGGGGCGAGCCTCGCAACAGGGCGGGAAATGCGCGGATTCGTTGTACAGGATGCGCCAGCGACCGGCGAGGGGCGTGCCGCTTGCGGCTGGGCATCCGCGGTTGGTAAACTGGGTCTCGCGCCGTGCGGGTGTAGTTCAATGGCAGAACGAAAGCTTCCCAAGCTTTAGGCGAGGGTTCGATTCCCTTCACCCGCTTTTGCTTTTCTTCGCCCCGAGCGTCGGCTGGGTTTGCCGTCGTCGATTGACGACGGAGGCGTTTCCCCTTGGGGGGGGCCTGGACTCGCGTCGTTCGTCACGCGGTCGGAAGTCCCGACGCGGCGGTCACGACGGTCCGCTGAGGGTTTTGTCGAGTCCAGGCAAACAGGGATTCGGCGGCTTTCGGCCAAGCCGACACGTTTTGTTGCGCCTGAGGATGCGGTGCGTCAGCCGCGGTTTCCACGGCGATCCAACAGCGCCAGAAACGCCGGTACGAGCACGGTTCGCACCACGAACGTGTCGAGCATGATCCCCAGCGACAGGGCGAGCCCCATCTCCGCCATGCCGCGCAGCGTGCCGGTGAGCATCGACGCGAACGTCCCGGCCATGATGACGCCGCAACTGGTGATGATTCCCCCGGTCTCGACGAACGCCCGGCGGAGGCCTTCGAGGGGACCGTGGGCGCGTTGCTCCTCGAACACCCGGGTGACGAGGTAGATGTTGTAGTCCTGCCCCACGGCAGTGAGGATGACGAACAGGAACACGGGGACCTTCCAATCGAGCCCCGGGTGGGCCGCGCCGTACCATGCCCCCAGCACGATCTGCACGATCCCCAGCGTGACGAAATAGCTGAGCACCACGGTGCTGATGAGGTATAGGCACGCAAGCGGGCGGCGCAACAGGGCCAAGAGCACGGCGAACACCGCCCCGGCCACGAGCCATTGGATCCGGGTGCGATCGCTGAGCGTCACGCGCTCGAGATCGCGGATCCCGGAGCTGGGGCCCGACAACTCGAACTGGGCCTCGTGCCAGTCGGAACCGGGGTCCGCGGCCAATGCGGCCAAGGCGCGTTCGATCGTCCCGACCAGGGCCACAGCATCGGTCGAGAAGGGCCCATGGGCGAGCACGACGAACAGCCGCGTGACGCGCCCTGCCGCGTCGCCGGTTTGCGACACGAACGTCGCCTCGGCCAAGGGGCTGCCTGCCACCGCGAGCGCGGCGAGCCCCTGGCTCGAAAAGACGCTCACCTCGCCGGCGCGCTCCCCGGCGGGGCGGTAGATGCTGCGTACGCGCTCGACGCCGGGGAGATCCTCCAGCGTCTTGGCGAGACTCGCCACCTTAATTCGGCCGTCGACCCCCGCCAAATCGGCCTCGGGACGCTTGGCCACGACGACCAGGGGACCGACCTCCCCCGGCAAAAAGTGCTGCTGCAACAGTTCGGTGCCGCGCCGGCTGACGCTGTCGGACGAGAGCTCGCCGAAGATGTCGTACGTGACCCGGACGTTCCAGCCGATCGCCGCGAGCGGCGCCGCGACGAGGGCGCTGGCCGCCAGCACGCGGACCGGTCGACGAAGCACGGGGTCGGCGATCCGCTGCCAGAATCGCCGCTGCCAACTCTGCCGGCGGTCGCTGCCGCGATTGGCCCCGACCGCGGCCCCGAGCCGGGTGGCGAGCAGCGCCGGGGCGAGCGTGACGCATACGGCCAGCGCGACCAGCAGGCTCGCGGCGATGGCGGGACCGCTGTAGGCGAATTTGCCGAATTCGGCAAAGGCCATCATCGCCAGCCCGACGACGGTGGTCAGCGCGCTGGCGGAGAGGGCTAATCCGACGTGGCCGAGCGCCTCGGCCGCCGCGGCGACTTGCTCGCGTCCGGCGGCGCGCAGTTCGCGGAATCGCGAAATCAAAAACAGGCAGTAATCGGTACCGGCGCCGAACAGCAGCACGACGACGAAGATCCGCGTCGTCGTGAAGACCCGCACCTCGGGCCAGCCGGGGCGACTCTGCGACCACGCGGCCGCGAGGGCCAAGAGATCGAGCGACGCGACGACCGCGACGGCGATCGCCGTCAGCGGCGCCGCGGCCAGCGGCAGCGAGCGGTAGATCAGCAGCAGCGCTCCGACGACCATCGCCACGGTGGCCCGGTCGGTATTGCGGAGGCTCTGCGCCGCTGCGGCAAGCATGTCTCCGCCGATCGCGGCTGACCCCGAGACGCCGACGACCAGCCCCGCGGGGCGCTGGTCGTCGATCTCCTCCAGGGCTTGGGTCGTCGCCTTGAGCACCCGCATGTTGTCGACCGCCATCAGGTCGTTGGTCAGGCGGACGACGACGCGCTGGGCGTTTCCGGCGGGGCTCTTGAGCATTGGCCCGACGACCGGGGTCGACACGGTCCACGGCTGATCGACCAGCGGCAAGTTCGGGATGGCCGCCACCTGACGAGCGGCGACATGCAGAAACTGGCGATCCTCGGGGGTCATCTCGCCATCGGGACGGGCGAACACAAGCACCAGTTGGCTTCGCGAGGCGTCTTCGGGGAACGCCTCGGCTGAGAGCGCCGCCGCCCGGGCAGTGGTCGTCGAGGGGGGGAGCTGATCGAGATCGCCGTCGTTGGCGACTTGGCTCCAAGGGGGCGCCGCGAGCCGAAGCGCCGCCACCATCGCCAGCCAGGCGCCGATCACCAGCCAACGGCGGCGAGCGACGAACGATCCGAGGTGAAAGAAATCCATCGCGACCAGCGGGGACGGCAGGGGAAGCAGGCGCTCGACTCATCGTATCCGTCGCAAGGAGCCGAGGGAACCGGCTTAAGCGGGGCCTGACGATCGTCTCCTCGCGGTTCGGCGCCTGTATGCGATCGCGCGTCGTGGTGCGCGCAACAAAAACGCCGGGGCGGCACGTGGCCGCCCCGGCGCTGAGCGAGACGATGGCGAGATTCGACGGCGAGCGCTACTTGTCGTCGAGATCGATGTCGAATTCGTCGAGATTCAGATCGAGCGAATCGGACGTCGCGCCAAGATCCTCCGGCACAGCGTCGACGACGGTTGACGCGGCGGGCGCCGGCGCCTCGGCGATCTTGGCCGACTTGCCCTTGTCCTTGGCGGGCTTGGCGGCCTTGGGCGGCAGGGCCTTCTTGACGTTGGCCTGCTGCATGCGAATCAACCGCCGGTCGGCACGCACCGGCACTCCGTTGATTACGGCGCCGAGCAATCGGATGCCGAGGTTGTCGAGCAGTTCGGCCGCCTTGTGGATCTTCGGCAGCTCGCTGTGATCGCGGAGGACCGTGAGGATGGCGCTGTCGACGAGCCGTCCGAGCGCCAGGCCGTCGGCGACCTGCAGGATCGGAGGACCGTCGATGATGATGAAGTCGAACTGCGTCCGCAGTTGGTCGACGATCGGCTCCAACTGATCGGTCGCCAGATTGTGGACGGCCTGCGAATCGACCACGCCGGCGGTGAGCAGGTACAGGCTCTCGGTCTGCGTAGGACGCACCGCATCGGAGAGATCGATCTCCGAGCGGAGCACCTCGCTGAAGCCGCCGTCGAGCGGCAAACCGAACAAGGCGTGGAGCGAAGGCGCCCGCAGGTCGCTGTCGACCAGCAGGGTACGACGACCGGCCCGGGCCAAGCTGAGAGCCAAGTTGGCGGCCACAGTCGTGGCGCCTTCCATCGTCTCGGGGCTGGTCACCAGTATGATTTGCCGACGCATTTTCGTCGAGGCGTGCATCAAGGTCGCCCGCACGCTGTCGACTGACTCGGCCACTTGGGCCGAGACGAGGTTGCCGCCAGCCAGCGACTTGCGGGCCGTGGTCGCGGGGAGCACGCCCAAGACGCGAATCCCCAGACCTTCGTCGACGTCGGAGGGACCGTTGAGTCGTCGCTTGCGGAAATCGGTCAACGCGACCCCGTAGCAGGTGAGGGCCAACCCGGCGAGGGCGCCGACGGCGACGATCGCAATCCGTTCATAGGTGTTGATGTTCGGCTGGGCCATGGCTCTCTGCATGATGCGCACTTTTTCGTGCCGATTCGCGTCGCCGGCGGCCGCTTCGCGAGCTCTCTGCTCGATGTTGAGCTGCTGAAGGCGGAACTCCAGTTCCTTGACGACTTCCTGGTCGTTGGCAATCTCGTTCTTCAGAATCTCGATCGCCGGGTCGCGGGAGCCGAGCGTCATGAGCGTTTCCTCGGAGGTCCGCAGCTTCTCCTCGAGTTCCTGCTTCTGCACGCTGAGACGCTCGACGACCGCTTTGTACTGGACCATGGCCGATTGAAAGCCGATGTTCGGCATGCGGGCGTATTTTTCTCGCAGCTCGCGCTCGGCTTTCGCCCGATACTGCTGTTCCATCATGGCGATCTGTTCGCGGGACTGCTGCAGTTGCTGAACTGCGGGCGAATTCTTGCGCTTTTCTTGCGCTTGTCGCGCCATGATATTGCGATCGATTTCGAACAACTGTTTGCGATAGTCGACGATCATCGGGTCTCGATCCATCGTTTCGCTGACGGCCGCCTCGACGGCCGCTTGGCTGTTCGCTTCGCGAACGGCGATCTCTTTCATGACCTCGTTGTTGAGCAGCTCTTTGTCGACTCTGGCCAATTCGGCGCGAACAAAGTCGATCGTGCGCATCAATTGCATTTGTTCGATCTCGGCCGTGCTTGAATCCCCGCCTTGAGCGACGTCGATTTTGCGCTTCAGTTGGGTCATTTTGTCGCTCAGTCGTTTCTGCAGGTCGCGCTGGACCTGGGCGAGGTCGTCGTAGGAGCGGAGTCGCTCGATGCGTTCCTTGATGACGACTTCTTCGTAGTAGGCGTCGACGATCGCCTGGACGACGGTTTCCATTTCCTTGGCGTCTTCGGAACCGTCGTATCGCACCTCCATCACGTTGCCGGAGTTCGGGAAGCTGACCTTGAGCTCCTCAAGCATCCACTGCACGGGATCAGGTTGGTTCTGTTGAACGGCCGCAAGCTCGGTCATCGACTTCGGAGCGAAGGCCTGTTGCAGGACGAGCGAGCTCTTGACCAGCGTGAGCTGGGCGAATTGTTCCTGCTTGAGCTGCTCGGAGTTCAGGCGGACTTGCTTCTCGAACGGATTGTTCGAATCCCCGAACTGCATCATCAGATAGGCCGTCGTTCGAGACGAAGCCGGGAAGAGAAACCAGAGGGCGATGGCGACCAGAGTCGCGACCAGAGAGCCCAACAGCAGGGCCGTCAACCAGCGGCGTCGCAACCCGTTGACGAGCCACGTCTGATTGAACCCGCCGTACAAGAGATCGTTGGCCGGCGAAGGCGTCATGCCATAACCGGCCGGCAGGGGAAACGACTGCTCGGCGGTCGTCATCGCGCCCGCACGACCGGGAGAAGGCGTCAATGCGTCGGGGTGCGACAGGTCGGTGTGGGATGTTGCCATCGATTGCCTCGCTCAGGAGAAAAGTATCCGCAACGTGTCGAGACGGGAGCCGACGGACGGCACCCGAGAGGGGGCTGCCTGTCGTCGCCCTGCGTCTTCGTCGAACGATGCACCGCAAGGGGAGCGTTTGGACGTCCTCTCGCAATCCCCGGGCCGGAATCCCCAGGCTGGGAAAACCGCCGAAAAATGCAACCTTCTCGGGGGGACGTCCCGCACCGGTCGCGATTGTTCAACCGAGGCGTTGCCTCGATGCAACGCGTCGGGCCTCAGGAAACCGTCTCGCTCGCGGATCCGTGCCGCGAGGAATATCGTGTGCAAAAACCGAACCGCAGCGGTTACGGCCAGGGGCCGGCTGCGGCTGGTGATTTGCCGTCTTGCACGTTGCGCGGCGTCGCTCGCCGGTCAGGCGGTGGCGGCTCCGGCGGCGAAGTGGTCGTCCGCCTCCATCGGGATCGTCAACCGCGACAGGATTGCCAGTTCCAAGGCAAGCAGCCCCATGCCGATGACCATCATCGCGTAACCGGCGCCATCGTGAATGACAGTATGCAGAGTCCCTTCCTGCTGGGCGGAGGGGAACGCGATGTAAAGCAGTCCGGTCGCCACGATTCGGATGATATTGCTGGCAAGCGCGATGGGGATGGCGCTGACGAGAATCGCCAGACGGTCCCACCAGGGGCGATCGACGAGCAGGGCCATGGCGACGCACATGGCGCCGAACACGGTGAGCATCCGCAGGCCGCTGCACGCCTCGGCGACGATGAGGGGCTGCTCCAGCGAGTCGATTTTGATGCTTTGGCCGATCTTGACGGCGCCGACGCCCAAGGTCTGGAGAATGACGGTGCTTGCCCAGCTTGCCCAGCTGAGCAATTTGATAAGAAAGGTGTTCTCGACCTGGTAGGGCAGGGGAAACATGAAGACCAGGAAGCCGCACGCCGGCCCGGCCCACTTCAGCAGCGAGGTTCCCCCCACCATGAGGCAGATGCCCAAGAGAACGCTAATGAAGGAGAGCCGATCGAAGAAGTTCACGTTGTCCCAGGAGGCCAAGAGGCGCACTCCGAGCGAGACCGCGACCACGGCCAGCCCGATCCACCGCTGGGACGGTTCGGTTTCCGCGAGCGGGCGTCGCCGCTCCCAGAACAGATAGCAGGCGATCAGCGGGACGATCCAGCCGTGGGAATAGAGGTCGTTCGACCAGTAGGACGAAGCGAACTTCAGCATGTTCCCGTAGCAGATCACCGTCAGCGCAACGAGACCGCCGAACGCGTACCAGCCGAGGCGGGCTTCTTGCTCATCAAGGGGAATGTCGTCGGACCAGTCCAAATCCGCCGCATTGCGGCCAGCGCCAAAGCTCATCGAAGGTACTCGGGGACGAGGTCGCAGGAATCGACAAGCCGCCGCAGACCAGCACGGTCGGACGGCCGACAGCAAGGGGCGCCAGCGGCGCGGCGACGGATCTGGAGAGTCTGTCGCTGAAATTGAGAATACGCGTCCTGCCCAGCGCTGTCAAACAGTTTGACGCTGCTCCTGGCGACTGCAACTTGCTTATTCATCAAGCACTTACGACGTGGCGGAACGACTGTAACGGTCCTCCCGATGACGCTGGCCACATGGCGCGAAAGCGGATGAACGGGCGACTTTTCCGGCTCGCGGCGCAAGCCAGATCGAGCGCCGCTCCGGCGCCAGCAGGGCTTGCAGCGCACGGCCGAGAGCTCCCACTTTTGCCAGCGATTTCCGCACTCCGCCCAAAGTCGGTGTTAAAGCGTGACGATTATAAGCATTGTAACCGTCGTACCGGTCCTACCGGCTGCGCGTACGTGCTTGTCGGGGAGGGGTCTCCCCGCGGCATTCGACGCAACTCGCCAAGCACGCTAGCGAGATTCGATTCATGAAGGCGAACACAACGATCCACCGCGGCCTGACTCTGGCGATGTTGGCGATTCTCGCCTCGTCGACCGGCTGCACGGCGTACATGGCGCAACGCTCGCCTGTGCCCGCCGACGTGCCGCAGCCCCCCGCCTCGAGCCCCGTGCCGCGGGAACTCGAAATGGTGACGCTGCCGCGGTATGTCATCGAGCCCCCAGATATTCTGCTGGTCGAAGGGGTGAAGCTGGTTCCCAAGAGCCCGCACCGCATCGAGACGTTCGACGTCTTGCTCGTCCGCGTCATCGGCGCGTTTCCCGAACAACCGATCGACGACGCCTACTCCGTCGACGCCGACGGTACGGTGAATCTCGGTCCGACTTACGGCCGGGTGAAGGTCATCGATCTGACGATCGAAGAATCGGAAGACGAAATCCGCAAACAGCTCTCGAAGATTCTCAGCGACGTCGACGTCTCGGTCTCGCTGATCTCGTCCGCCGGGGCGCAGGCGATCACCGGACAGCACTTGGTGGCGATGGACGGTCGGGTGAATCTCGGGACGTACGGCTCGGTCTACGTCGCCGGCATGACGATCGAACAATGTCGCGCAGCGATCGAGGAGAAGCTGAGCGAGAAACTGGAAGATCCTGAAATCTTCGTCGACGTTCTCGCCTACAACAGCAAGGTTTACTACGTCATTACCCAGGGGGCCGGACTCGGCGACAACGTCGTGCGGTTCCCGATTACGGGGAACGACAAGGTGATCGACGCGGTGGCCAACTTGGGAGGCATCTCGCAGGTGTCGTCGAAGAAGATGTGGATCGCCCGCCCCGCGCCCAACGGCGTCGGCTGCGAACAGATTTTGCCCATCGAATGGGACAAGATCTCCCAGGGCGCCGTCACGGCCACGAACTATCAACTGATGCCCAGCGATCGGTTGTATATTGCCGAGGATCGCATCACGAGCTTCAACACCATCGTGGGCAAAATCCTCAATCCGTTTGAACGAATTGTCGGTTTCGTCTCGCTTAGCACCTCGATGGGCAACCGAATTGTCCGCTTCGGCCAACCCAACACGTTCTAGCCTGAGTGACATTGCCGCCGACGAGCCGCGGACGGCTGCTCGTCGGCGGGCTTGATCCGGACGCCTCCTTCGTTGTTCTGACGATCCGCCAGCTTGCAGCCGGCAGATCGCCTGGGATCGAGTCGGAGTCTGATTCGTACTTCACACTGCAACACTGCAAACGGATTTGCCGCGGCCCCGCTCCTGACCCAGCGACTTGCCGCCTTTCGGAAGGAACCCACGCTATGCGACGCAAGCCGCCCCTTGGCGCTCCTCTGCGAGTTTCGTTGCTGACCTCCGGCGGCTTGGCCGTGTTGTTGGCCGGAACGGCCGCGGCCGTGTCGAACTGCGGCCCCGCGCCGTGCGCAGCCGACGGGACATGCTTGCCGAACCGACCAAGTTGGGGTTGGTACAACACGCGTTGGCGGGCTTGGCCGGGAGAACAGCCCGGCTTGACGCCGACCCCGGCCGGCGGAGCCAAGGGGGAGGACGAATCGCCTGACTCTCTGCCCGGATTGATCCTTCCCGATCCGACGAAAGAGGACAAAGCCGGTTCGGAGAAGACGGACCAGAAGTCCCGCGGTGGCGTCGGAGTTCCGGACGAAGGTGCGCTTCCCGATCCCGAAGCCATGCCGGAACTTGATCCCTTCAGCCAACGCGACGAGCGGGGCGCCCCTCAGGTGCAGCTCGGTTTGCCGGCGGCGCGAGGCGTGGTGACGGCCCTGCCGCACGTTTACGACGACCAGTATCCGGCGCCTTCCTACGTGCAGCCGCTGCCGGCGGTGATCGACAACCCGGCGGTCGCTCGGCCGGCGAGCAACCTCGCTCCGCTGGGAGGGCCGAATTTGAACAGCGAAGACGCTCCGCCGGCGCTGCCAGCCAGCCTGCAGAGCATGCTGCCGCAGTCGCAGCAACCTGCCGTGCCGTCGCCGGTCGCTGCCGCGGTTCCCTACGGCCGGGCGTTGTCGCCTGTGCGGCCGGCACAGCCGCAGCAACTGGCTCCGGCGGCGCCCGTCGCCTTGGGACAGCCGGCGAGCGTGACGCCGTCGCAGACGCCGATTCGGCCCGTCACGTGGGAGACCCCCGGCGGGATCGCGCTGGTCAACCCCGCAGCGGCCGTCGAGGTCGAGGCGGGAGCCGAGGGGACCAAGCGGGCGATCTACTACGAAGTCTCCGACGCCTCGCCGGATACGGCGAGTCAGACCAAGTGACGTGCGGCAACGTACGTCAGTCTAAGGGCGAGTTCACTCGACGACCCTCGGCCGCTTGCGGTCGGGGGTCGTTGGCGTGTTAGTGCCAGGAGGCGGATAAGCCTCTCAGCGAAAGTCGCGGCGGCGACTGCCTGTCCGCTGTCTTCCGTTTCGCTGCCATTTTGGCGCCCGTGCGGCGGCTTCTGAGCCGGTTCGGCCAAGTTGGCGGCTGTCGTTTTGGCGGCGTCGTCGGGATCGGCTGAGCAGGCGTGTTCGCAACTTTTGCGGGGACAATGTGTTGCGAAAACGCCGGTATCACCGGCCTCGTGCTTGGCCGATCGGCACGACTCTTGCTCCTGGTCTTGTTGCAACCACAACTCGCCTGCACGGCGGACCGCGGCCGCCCGACGGGCGACCCGTTCGGTTGTGATGCCAAGCATTTCAATCGAGCCGTCAAGGCGCCAGAAACGAAGGAGGAATCTGCCATGTCCAACGCCATTGCCAAGAACCGTTTGCGGGAGTTCGTGCCCAGCACTTGGGGCGAATTCAATACGATGATCGACCAATTTCTCGGCCCCACAGGCCTGCGCGGCGTTCAGCCGTTCTACGTCCCGGGGAGCATGTGGGAGGACGAGAACGCGATTCACGTCGAACTCGACGTGCCGGGCGTCGTCAAGGAGAACGTCGAATTGACGTTTGAGAAAGGGACGCTGAAGATCGTGACGCAGCGCTCCGCGCCGTCCGAAGAGCGCAAAGGGCTGGTCGACCAACGTCGCTACGGCCAGACGACTCACACCGTGACGCTTCCCGAGTCGGTCGACCCGGACAGCATCTCCGCCGAGCTTGCCGACGGCGTGCTTCACGTCACGGTCGCCAAGCGGCCCGAAACGCTGCCGAAGCGGATCGAGATTAAGTAGGTCTTCGCCGTTGCGAAAGTCCCCCTAACGAGCGGCCGCGTTGCTCCTGCGAGCGACGCGGTCGTATTTTTTGCGCGCGAGCGCTCCGCTTCCCTGCAATTCGCGGCTCCGTTGGTTTGGCGACGCGCGAATAGAACGGCGCGACGGAACCGGCTCCCTCCCGCGCGTTCGGCTGAGTACAATCTCGGCATGATCCAAATCATCGACAATTACGACTCATTCACTTACAACCTCGTCCAGCGGCTGGGGGAAATCGACCCGCACCTCGAGATTCAGGTCGATCGCAACGACCAAATCACGGTCGACGAGATCCTCGCCCGCCGACCGGACCGAGTCATTATTTCGCCCGGGCCCTGCACTCCCAACGAGGCGGGGGTGTCGCTGGAATGCGTCCGACGGCTTGCCGGTCAGATGCCGCTGCTGGGAGTCTGTCTCGGACACCAGTCGATCGGCCAGGCGTACGGCGGCGAGATCGTCCGGGCCGATCGCTTGATGCACGGCAAGACGGACCAGATTCACCACAACGGCGCCGGATTGTTCGCCGGGATCGTCAATCCGTTTCAAGCGACCCGATACCACAGCCTGGTCATCAAACCCGAGACGCTTTCCGCCGAGTTCGACGTCAGCGCATGGAGCGACAACCCTGCGACCGGGCGTCGCGAAATCATGGCGATCGCCCATCGCATGCTGCCGGTGTTCGGCGTGCAGTTTCATCCGGAAAGTTTCCTCACGCACGCGGGGTTCGACATCTTGCGGGCGTTCTTGGCAGCGTGACGCTCTTGCCGCCCCCCGCGTCGCTCGCATAACGCTTGAGCCGCCGAAGATCTATGCTCACCGTCGACGAGGCTTTCCTGACGCTTGCCGCGCACGTGGCGCCCGCGCCGCCGCGGGACGTGCCATTGGGGGAATTGCTCGGCCTGCAGCTTGCGCAAGACGTGGCGAGCGATTGCGACTCGCCGCCGTTCGACAAGTCGGTCGTCGACGGTTATGCGATTGCGCTCGCCGACGCCTCGCCGGAACTGGCGGTGCTCGAGCAAGTGATCGCGGGCAGCGTGCCGAGCCGGCCCCTCGCGCCGGGGGGGACGATTCGCGTGATGACAGGGGCGCCGATCCCCGCTGGCGCCGACGCGGTCGTGAAGTGGGAAGATTGTCGTGAACTGGCCCCCGAGCGGATCGCCAATCCTGCGGCGGGAGTCGCGGCGGGGCACTGCATCTTGCGGCGCGGGACCGCGTTCCGACGCGGCGACGTGTTGCTCGCCGCGGGGAAGCGGCTGACGCCGCTGGACCTCGCCTTGATGGCCGAGGCGGGGTGCGCGTCGGCCTCGGCGATTCCTCGCCCGCGCGTCGGCGTGCTGCCGACGGGCAACGAGCTTGTGGCCCCGGGCGAGCCGCTCGGTCCGGGGCAGATTCGCAACAGCAACGGACCCATGCTGCTTGCTTCGCTGGCCGCGGCGGGGTGCGCGGCGGTCGATCTAGGCGTTGCTCGCGACGACCCGGAGTCGCTGCGCGCCGCGATCGAGCGCGGACTTGCCGAGTGCCAAGTGCTGCTCGTCTCGGGGGGCGTCTCGGCGGGGGTGATGGATCTCGTTCCCGGCATGCTTGCCGCGTTGGGCGTCCGCGAGGTCTTTCACAAACTGCGGATGAAGCCGGGCAAGCCGCTGTGGTTCGGCGTGAAAGACGCAGCAGCGCGGCAGTACGTATTCGGCCTTCCTGGCAACCCGGTGAGCACGCTGGTGGCGTTTCGGCTGTTCGTGTCGCCGACGCTCGCGACGATTGCCGGAGCGCCGTTTGCTCCTCCTGCGAGGAAGCCCGGCGCGTTGATCAAGTCGATGAAACATCGGGGCGAGCGTCCGACGTTTCACCCATGCCGATTGGCGCCTGCGGACAAGGGCGACCTGTTGCAACTCGAGCCGCTCGCCTGGCAGGGCTCGGCCGATTTGGCGACGCTCGCCCGAGCCGATTGCCTGGGGGCGTTTCCCGCGGGCGACTACGAACTGCCCGCCGGGTCGCCGGTCGACGCAATTCTGCTGTAACGCGTTGGCTGTTACGCCAGCTCAGTTCGCTTGGTCGCCACCATGGCCAAAAGGCCCTTCTGCGGATCGGCGAATTTCTTGAGCCCCTCGGCCATCAAGACGTCGTGCAGTCGTTGTTGATCGACCTTGGCGGCAATCTCGTCGAGCACTGCGGCGGGGGGGAGTTCGTCGATGGTGCGCGTGAAGGTGCGTCCGCTCGCTTCGACTGCGTCGTTCGTCGCCGGAGGATTTGTCTGGATGTCGCTCCCCGCGAGCGCCGCGACGTACTTCCACGGCGGATCGGACGGTTTTTTCGTCCCCGTGCTGGCGAAGACGATCTCCTGGGCCAAGGGCGTCGGATGGTCCTGCCAGAACGCTTGGTTTTCGCGCCAGATCATTTTCACGTTGACGATCCCCGTCTCGCCCTGGGCCGCGGGCGAGAGCTCGGGGACCTGTTGTTCGGTGTAAACGTCAAGCCGCGAGATGAAGATGCTGTAGACGCTCTTGAACCGATCGAGCGAGCCGAGCCGATGGGCGCCGCGCCACACGGCGTCGCGGGCGGCGCGATATTGGTCGGCGGTGAAGATCAGGGTCACGTTGAGCGGAACCCCGCGCGCCGCCAGCTCTTCGAGGGCGCCGAGCCCCGCCGGGGTCGCGGGGACCTTGATCATGCGGTTTTCGTGTCCCGCGGACCACTTGGTTCCCAATGCGACGTACTCGGCTGCTCGCGCGCTCGTGCTGAGCGGGCAGTCGGCGTCTTCCAGCAGCGGGTCGAGCTCGAAGCTCACGTAGCCGTCATTGCCCTGCGACTCCTGCCAGACTGGGTGAAACACGCCCTGGGCGGCCTGAACGACTTCATCGGTCACCGTCCAGGCGACGTCGGCGTCGCTCCGATCGCCCTGCTGCAGCAGTTCCGCGATGCGATCGTCGAATCGGCCGGTCTTGATCAGATCGCTGATGATGATCGGGTTCGAGGTGGCGCCCGTAGCCCCCAGGGCGCGGTTCTTGGCGACCAAGTCGGGGTCGACCGAGTCGAGCCATAACTTCGTCCCGGAGGCGATCAGCGATGCTAGCGGCGACGGCATGGGCGAGAGCTCCTCAATGCAGGCACAGGGTACGGACAATCGCCCGGCGGCGATCGTTGCCGCCATTCTCTCCGGCTCGACCGAGAGGGCAACCGGGCTGCGGCGGGCAAGATGGGCGCTTCGGTCGGAGTTTGCCGGTCGGCGCCGACCATGCCAATTCTTCCGCGGGGCGGGTTTTTGACGATTCTGCCGGTAATTCCTATTTGGCGGGCTCGCCGCGGACGATTTATCAGTTGGGAAACTACCGGCGTCGACGCGCGCCGTTCGGGGGGACCGTATCGCGAGGAGATACTGCGGTGAGAACCATCTACTCATTCACGACCGCGACGCTGGCGACAGCGAGCGCCCTGCTCTTCGCCTTGCCTGTGCAAGCGCAGGAGGACTTGGCGCCGCCCGCCTCAAGTCTCTACGACGAGGATTTGCCTCCCGTCGAGTCGCTTGAGCCCGAGGCGATCGAATCGAGTTCGTCCTCCCCCGGGGGGAAGGACTACGGGGTTTTCGCCCCGCTATACCCGGGGATGAGCGAAACCGATCGACTGATCGAAGGCTATCCGGCCTTGATCGAGAGCTCGGGAACGTGGTTGCGACGCGGCTTTTGGTTCACCGAGGTCGACGCGGTGCTGGTGCAACGTCGCACCGGGTCGCGCTCGATGGTGCTGGGGCGGGAACTCGGGGCCGGCACGCCGTTCGGCGCCGCGCTGCCCACGTTCAACAACATCCTGGAAGTCAACAACGGCCCCGGGGCCGAAGCGCTGCCCCGCATCAAGGTCGGGCGTTTCCTGTTCCGCGACGAGTACAACCGCGACCATACGGCCGAGTTCGTGTGGTACGGCGCGGGGGCTTGGAACCAAGCCGCCTCGATCTTGGCCGCGACCCCCGACGGCCTCTCGGTCCCCTCGAACATCGACCGCAGCAACAACCTCAATCTCGCCGGCGAACTGCCGATCAACCAGTCGAACATTTCGTTCGACGGCGCCCGCTCGATGGCGATCGACTACCGATCCGAACTCGACAGCTTTGAATGGAACTACCATGTCAAGGATCGGATGGAACGCGACCAGATGATTCTGCGTCCCGACGGCGAGTGGGTGCGGCGGGCGACCCCTTCGGTCACGAGGTCGTTCCTGGCCGGCGTGCGGTATCTCAACACCAAGGACTCGCTGCTGTGGACCGCCACGGGGATCCCGACCACCGCGGCCGGCACGAACCGCGGCGACGGCTCGTACGACATCGCAACCGACAACAATCTGTTCGGGACGCAGCTCGGCTTCACCTACACTTGGGAGCGGGAACGCTGGTCGTTCGGCACGGTCTGCAAGGGGGGCGGCTATTACAACTACATGCAACTCGACTCGACTTGGCAGGTGCTTGATCAGGACGACGCGGTCCGCGCCAGCGGCGACGTCCACACCGACGGCAGCAATCTGTCGTTCGTGGGCGAATTCGCCGCCTTCATGAAGTGGCACTTGCGTCCCAATTTGTCCGTCCGCATGGGAGCGGAACTGCTGATGATCGAGTCGCTGGCGCTGTCGACGAGGAATCTCAACTTTGTCAACGGGGGCTTCGACCCCATCTCGCACGCCGGCGGGAACGTTTTCATGGGGACCTCGATCGGTCTGGAGACCTACTGGTAACCGCCGCTGCGTCGGGCCGCGACGGATTGCGGCATTGCGTACCAGCGCGGGGCCGCGGCGGCGTTCGATTCAGGGCCGGCCAGCTTGCCCAGTCCGCAAAAACGCCTGCCCACGGCGTTCCTCCCCGGCTCGGGGGCTTGGTCGGCGTAGACTCGCTGGCCGATTCGGGATAGCCTAGCTACTTGCACCACCTGGGCTTGCGCGGCGAAACGGCCGTGACGAGTCGCCGCGGGCTCCGGGCGGTGCGGCTGGTCCCCCTCCCTCGACGCTGGCGCCGACGCCCTCCTGGCGGTGGTCGCGCCGCTCACGCCGTGCGCCGCTGATGAATCGCCCTTCGTTCCTCGCCCGCAAGACGTTCGGGCTCTCGAACTACTTTCTGCTGGCGATGGCCGCGGCGTTCGTCGTCGCCCTCATGCCGCGCGGCGTGAGGATGGCGATCAGTTCCAATTCGAACAAGGCCGAGGACTGGCTCCCCGACTCCTACGCCGAGTCCAGCGATCTGAAGTGGTTCCGCAGCCACTTCGTCGGCGAGCAGTTTGCGCTCATGAGCTGGGACGGCTGCACGCTCGGCAACGCCGAGAAGCTGAATCTGCTGGCCAAGAAGCTGGTCCCCAGTCCCGAGTCGCTGGCCAGCGCCGATCCCAAATCGGCGACCCTGCAGCGCAGCAAGTGGTACTCGCGGGTGCTGACCGGCCCCGGCGTCATCGCCGAGTTGACCGCTCCGCCGTTGTCGCTGTCGCGGGGCGAAGCGATCAAGCGGCTCGAAGGGGCGCTCGTCGGTCCGCGGGCCAAGGACGCCGCCGGCAAGGAGTTGGGGAACGATTCGCGCGTCACCTGCCTGATGGTGTTCCTCACTCCCGAGGCGACGCACGACAACCGTACGATGCGGGCCGCCGTCGAGATGATCGAGCGCACCGCGATCAATGAATGCGGCATCAAGCGGGAAGAGTTCCACATGGGGGGCCCCCCGGTGGACAACATCACGATCGACGTCGAGGGAGAAAAGACCCTCATGCGGCTGGCGTCGCTGGCGGCCCTGGTCGGCGGCGGGTTGGCGTACTGGTGTTTGCGCAGCATCAAGCTCACTTCGATCGTCTTCGCCGTGGGGGTGATCAGCGCCGGGATCAGCCTGGCGATCGTGTTCTACTTCGGGGTCTTCGAGGTCTTTGTGCTCGGCAAGCCGAAGCCGTATCTGGGGACCGTCGACGCGATCCTGATGTCGATGCCGGCGGTCGTGTACGTGCTCGGGCTGTCGGGGGCGATTCATACGGTCAACTACTATCGCGATGCGCGGCGCGACCACGGTCTGGCGGGCTCCGCCGAGCGGGCCGTCAAGATGGGCTGGTGGCCCTGCACGTTGGCCGCCTTCACGACCGCCGTCGGGTTGGGATCGCTGTTCACCAGCGACATCCTGCCTATTAAGAAGTTCGGCCTGTTCACCGGCATCGCGGTGCTGACGACCGTTGCCGTGCTGTTTACGATCTTGCCGGTGTTTCTCCATCGGTTTCCGCTGTCCGACGCGGCCATCAAGCGGCAGAGCGGCAATCGGGACGACGAGGACCACCTGCCCGCGTGGGCCAAGCGGATCTTCGGTTTCGTGCTCGCTCGGCACAATCTCGTCTTCGCCGGTTGGCTGGCGATCCTGGCGGCGGTCGGCTACGGCATGACCCGGATCGAGACGTCGGTGCAGTTGCTCAAGCTGCTCGATCAGGACACCAAGCTGATTCACGACTACGCCTGGCTCGAGTCGAACCTCGGCAATCTGGTGCCGATGGAGGTCGTGCTCACCGTCCCCCCCGAGCGGCGTCGCGAGCCTGACGAGCATGCCGAGTCGGACGGCAACCAGTACCGACTCACGATGCTCGAGCGGCTGGAACTGATCCGTCAGATCCAGAGCCGTATCGAGGCGCTTCCGCAGATCAGCCGGGCTTTGTCGGTCGCCACGTTCACTCCCGAGGCGACGCAAAGCGGCTACGCAGGCGCCGATTCGGGCGCCAACTTCGCCAAGAACAAGAGTCTCGCCGAGCATCGCGATCGCCTGCTGGACGGCGACTACCTGCGGATGGAACGAACCCGCACCGTCGCGGGAGTCTTCAGCAAGAGCGAGTTCACGGGCCGCGAACTGTGGCGCGTCAGCGCGCGGGTGGCGGCCTTGTCTGCGGACGGCGAAGGGGTCGATTACGGCAAATTCACCCGTCAGCTCGAGCAAGAAATTCTTCCCGTGCTCCTCTCCTACGAGCAGCGGGACGAACTGGTCCGCAAACTCCACGACGCGGAAAAACAGCTCGCCGGCGGCCGATTCGTGATGCTCTACCGTAACGAAACGGCCGACGCCAAGTTCGCGCCTGACTCGCCCGAGGGGTTGTTGCGCGACCTGATCGCCGCCAGCGGGATCGCCCCCAACGGCGTCACCCCGTTCAACATCGCGACGTTCGAGAACCCCAAGCAGCCGACCCCCGAGCAAGACGACCAGTACCGGGTCGCGGCGCTCAAGAAGCTGGGGCAGTTCGACGCGGTCGTTGCGCTCGATACGATCGATTCGGCCGTGCTCGAGCCGTTGCGCACGGCGGGGCTGCTGGTTGCGGAGATCTCGACCACGCCGCTGGCCGAAGGTCCCGGGATCGTGTCGGCGGCCGAGCCTGTTTACGATCACGAGCACCCGCGTCCCATTCGCGCCGTCTTCACCGGGATGGTGCCGCTCGTTTACAAGACCCAGGCGCAGCTCTTGGTGAGCCTGAGCGAAAGCATTGCCTGGGCGACCGTGCTGATCGCGGGGGTGATGATCTTCGTGCTTCGCAACGTCGTCGCTGGGCTGGCGTCGATGATCCCCAACGTGTTCCCGATCTTCATGACGTTCGGCGCGCTCGGATGGCTGGGGATCAAGGTCGACATCGGCATCATGATGACCGCCAGCGTCGCTCTGGGCGTTGCCGTCGACGATACGATTCATTTCCTCACGTGGTTCCGTCGCGGGCTGTCGCGAGGTTTGTCGCGGTACGACGCGGCGATGTTGTCGTACGATCGCTGCGGCACGGCGATGATGCAGACCACGCTCATTGGCGGCTTGGGGCTGAGCGTCTTCGCCACAAGCACCTTCACCCCGACCCAGCAGTTCGGCTATCTGATGATCACCATGCTGGGCGCGGCGCTTGTGGGCGATCTGTTGCTGTTGCCGGCGATTCTGGTCGGGCCGTTGGGTCGGTTCTTCGGCGCCGAGGCCGAGGGAGCGGAGCCCGCGACGAGCGGCGACGAATCTCTCGCCGCGACGTTGTCGCCAACCGCAGGTGAAGAGCGCTCGTCCCCCTCCTTATCCGCTGGCGGAGAACGTGAAGCCTCCGCCTGCCCCGACGTGCTGACCGGGCCGCATGCGGCGCTCCACGCCAAGTTGCGCAACCTCCGCCGCGACGCCGCGGCCCGCGAGTCGAGCGGTTCCTGACGGTCCGGCCCGCTTCCCGAACGACACGCTCTCCCTGCAGCGGGCCGCGCACCAGCACCGGTCGCAGGCTGGGGCGACGAACGTTGCGGTCGCGAAGCATCCCTGTTCTGGCCCGATTCCGTCGCGGGCGAGGTCGCAACGGGACGAAGCTGGGGAGGATCCTCTGGAGTCGACCGATAGCCCTGGGCGTCCAGCCCCGTGTCGGGCCATAATGGAGGGCGGTCGCTGGGGTAAGTTCGGCTTTTGCGAGTCGCGTCATGCCGCGTCGGAACGTCGCTTTGCTGCTGTTGGTTGCGCTTGTCGCCTATGCCTGCTACGTGCGGGCCGAGCAAAATCCGTACGCTCGGTACGTCGCGGCCGGGTTCTCGGTCATCGATCGTTGGGCCCTGTACAACGAACCGAGCGGGCAGATCGCCGACCACGATCCGCGCCGCTTCGATCAGGAACTGTACGACGCGGCGATGACCGAGATGGTCAAGGTGCTCCAATCCCGGGGCGACGAGCATTCGCAGTTCATCCCCGCCGAGCAGCGCGACCGGTACAGCGAACTGATCACGCAGGAGTTCGTCGGCATCGGCATCCGCTTCCACATTCTCGGCGATCCCCCGTTGCCGACGGTGCTGGGGCCGCCGGAAGTCGGCTCCCCGGCTGCGATCGCGGGCCTGCATTCGGGAGACCGCATCGCGGCGGTCGACGGCAAACCGACCACGGGACTCAACGAAATCGAGGTCGCTTCGCTGGTTCGCGGGCCGAGCGGTTCGCGGGTGACGCTCTCCGTGCAACGCGACCAGGCCGAGCCGCTGGAGATCGTCGTCGAGCGGTCGTTGATCGTCACCGAGTCGGTGATCGGCGAGGTTCGGATCCCCGACGGCGGTTGGCAGTACCGGCTTCCCGACCGTCCGGGGCTGGCCTACCTGCGGATCATCAAGTTCGGCGACAAGACGCTCGCCGAACTGGAGACGATCCTCGCCCGGCTGGCGGACGAGCCGGAGGGGCTCGACGGGCTGGTGATCGATTTGCGGGGGAACCCCGGCGGGTCGCTCGAAGCAGCCGTGGGAGTGAGCGACCTGTTCCTCCGCGCCGGCCGGCCGATCGTCACCACGCGCGGGCGCCGCGGCGAAATCGAGGAGCGGTTCGTCTCGACCGAAGCGGGCGACCATTCGTACCTGCCGATTGCGGCGATCATCGATCAGGACAGCGCAAGCGCCAGCGAGATCTTGGCTGCGTCGCTGCAGGACTACGACCGGGCCGACGTCGTCGGCACGCGTTCGTACGGCAAGGGGACCGTGCAGCGAGTCATGCGGCTTGAAGGGGGGCGGAGCCTGCTGAAGCTCACCTCGGCGACGTACTGGCGCCCCAGCGGGAAGAACATCCACCGCATGCCCGAAGACGACGACGACGCCCAGTGGGGCGTGGCGCCCACCCCGGGCTGTGAAGTGAAGCTCGACAAGGACGAACTGAAGATCTGGAACAATTACCGACTGCGTCGCGCCACGATCGGCGCGTCGGACGACCCGCACCTTGTGGCTAAGCTCAATTCGGCCGATGGCGAGGTTCCGGATGACTACATCGACCGGGCGCTCGAACTGGCTGCCGAACGGCTGGTCGCGCGGGTCGAGGAGCGGCGGCGGAAGAGCGAATCGGCGAATTGAGCGGTGAAGGGGAAAAGGGCGAGGACGGGGTTGCCGGTGACTGGCAGTTCTCGTCGACGGCGAGCGGGGGGCTTCTGGTTACGCCTTGCTCGCCGCCCTCCGCGGTGCGGCTGAGGCGTTCGGCAAAGTCGCTGCAATCCTTGAGCTTTTCGGTCGGGTACAACGGGGATTGCAATTCCTTCCCCAGTCGGAGCCCGCGCCGCCCGAGGCCGGGCGATGCTCTGGCCGGGCTTGTGATTGCAACTTCTTTGTCGGACATGAGTTGCGACATCTTCTTGTCGCCGCTGCCGGTTGGACTTGGACTGGCGTATGGGTTTGGCACGGCAAGTGCTTTTTACGTCCCTCGTCAATCGACGGAATGCCGGGCCGGTCAGGTCCGCGGGGCAAGTCGGCCGGTTGGCAATCGAGTTCTCGCGGGACGTTTGATCCAGGGCCTCATCCGCCGGTCTGGTCCGCTCGCGGGAACTGCTCGTCGCGGTTCTTTTCCCATCCCTTTGCGGGCGCCGGGCCGAGGAGGCTCGGCGCCGCACGTTTCAGGACGACCAGCGCCATGAAGGCTTCTCGACTCCCCCGGCGGATTGTGTGCATGGTGATTCGTATCGACGGCTCCGGCGACGGGGACGCGACGCTCGAGCGGCGCAGTTCGGGCGGCTTCGCCCCGTTGCCGGCCGACCGGCTGGCGAATCCGCATCATCGCTTCGCCTCGCGCCCCAGCGAAATGCTGCCGTGGGCCGATCCGACCATCGCCGGACTCGTGCGGCGGCTGCAAAACGACGTCCGCAGCGAACGGGCCGCGACCTCGCGGTTTCGCGCGCCGGCGGCCGATCTCGATCCCCCCAGCCCGACGCCCGACTTCGATCTCGATTGGGAAGCGTGGGACGCGCCGCGGTGGACGCGGTTGGAGGAGAGCAACTGAAGGCGAGCCGGGAGCTCGCGGTCGCCCGAGTGCCCATGCAAGGAGTTGCGATGCTGACGTTTTTCGTCGTGTGTGCCGCGGGCTGTTTCTACCGCAGCGTCAAACGCAGCGCGACGGCGCGGCGTGCGGCGTAGCCCGAATCGCCGGTCGCAACTGGGCGATCAGGAAGAACGACCCCGTCGCGCAGATCAATTCGTCCGGACCAGCGTCGTCGAGGATCGCTTGCCAAGCGGCGAGGGCGTCGGCTTCGGTCGCCACGATCGACGGGGGAGAGACGAGGCCGAGGGCCGCCGTCTCTTCGCGCCACATGGCGGCCAGTTCCGCCACTGGGACGGCGCGGGACGCCTCCTGGTATTCGGCGAGCCACGCTCGCGGAAACGCCGGCGCGAGCTCGCGGATCATTCCGCGGACGTCCTTGTCACGCGTCGCGGCGAACAACAGCCGTCGCGGCATGTCGGCCGGCGCGCGGTCGACGAATTTCACCAGAGCTGCGATCGACGCCACGTTGTGGGCCACGTCGAGAACGACTGTCGGCTCGGTGCGGGCGATCTCCAGCCTTCCGGGGAGCGTCGTGGCGGCGAGTCCTCGCTCGACCGCTTCTTGCGACGCGAGCCAGCCATGACGGGTCAGTTCGTCGACGATCGCGACGGCTACGGACGCGTTGGCCGCTTGGTGTTCGCCGCACAGTCCCAACGGGGCGCCTGCGAGTCCGTGTCCGGCGCCGGTCACGGGTTCGTATCTCAAGCGCCCGGCGCCGAACCAAGGCGATCCCGCCGCCGGTTCTTCGTACGAAAAACGGTAATCTCGCTCCGGTTCGACCATCCGGGCGCCCCGCTCGCGGGCGATCCGGGCGATGACTTCGTACGCCGACGGCTCGAGCGGCCCGACGACCAACGGGACGCCCGGTTTGACGATCCCCGCCTTTTCGGCGGCGATCTCGGGGAGCGTCTCGCCGAGCTGCTTCATGTGGTCGTAGTCGATGCACGTGATCGCCGTGACCGCGGGCTGGCAGACGTTCGTCGAATCGAGTCGGCCGCCGAGACCCACTTCAAGCACCGCGAGGTCGACCTTCCGCCGTTTGAAGTGGAGCAGGGCGACCGCCGTGATGAGTTCGAAGAAAGTCAGCCGCAACGAGCGGTCGTCGCTGGCGGCGGCCTCGGCGTCCATGGCGTGGACGGCCGGGCGCAGTTCGTCGACCAGCGAGGCGAACTCCGCGGGCCCGCACAATTCGTCGTTGACGGCGAACCGCTCCTCGATCGATTCCAAATGGGGCGAGCTGAAGACGCCGACGTCGTAGCCGGCCTCGCGCAGGATGCGAGCGACGAACGCCGAGGTCGAGCCTTTTCCCTTGGTCCCGGCGACGTGTACGATCGGCAGTCCGCGATCGGGATTCCCAACGCGGGCCAACAGCGACCGCATCCGGTCGAGCTTCAGACGCCGCTGGTCGAAGGGGAGGGCGGGCGACTTCTCGTAGTTGATCCGACTCAGGAGAAAGTCGATCGCCAGTTCGCGCGCGGCGAGATCGGCCGAGGACGGGGCGGGATCGGACATGGAGGCGACCGGAGCGGGCGAGGCGAACACCGAGGTCGCCCAGCGGCGGCGCGACCGTGCCCCCATCATATCCGCCGCTGAGAGGTCGGCACGGTCCGAGAAACGGAAAAGGGCCGGCGAGGTGCGGGAAACCTCGCCGACCCTTCAACCGGGAAGGAGTTTCAGGAGCGAGCAACCGTTCGTGGCGACGGCCCCAAGCAGCCGCCGTGCCCGTTCATGCCAGAGAGGGAGAGCGAACCGCGTGCCGATCCATGGCGTCATTCGCTCCGTCGCCGTCGATCCGCCCTCAAGTGCGCCCAAATGTCGTCGGCAAAACGCCTTAGGACGATCACGGCCGGGGCGCCAAGCGTCGGCCCTCGGATGAACGGTTCGGGCTTTTGAAAAACTTTCGCGCCCCATTGCACGTATTACGAAGCGGACCAACGCGGCCGGGACGGCGAATACCCGCTGTCGGATTCCCGCCGGCGGGTTTATCATCGGGCCCTTTCCGCGACTGCCTTTCGCCGATTGCTTATGCTCGCCCTGGCTGACGTCCGCAAGTCGTACATCGAACCCGACGGCACGCGGCTGCCGATTCTCGACGTGCCGTCGCTGACCGTCGGAGCAGGGGAGCAGGTCGTGTTGCGCGGCCGCAGCGGTTGCGGCAAGACGACGCTGCTCAATTGCATTGCGGGGCTGACGGCGGTCGACGGGGGACGGATCGAACTCAACGGCCGCGATCTCGTGCAACTCCCCGAAGCGGCCCGCGACCGGTTTCGGGCTCGGTTCATCGGGTTCGTATTTCAGACGTTCAATCTGCTCCCCGCGTTCACGGCCCTGGAAAACGTCCTGTTGGGGATGACGTTCACCGACCAGAAGCCCGACGCTGCTCGGGCCGAAGAGTTGCTGCGGCTGGTGGGGCTGGGACATCGGCTGACTCATAAGCCGCGGGCCTTGTCGGTCGGCGAGCAACAACGCGTCGCGGTCGCCCGGGCTCTGGCGAACAAGCCCGTGCTGCTGCTGGCCGACGAACCGACCGCTAACGTCGATCCGGCCCACCAGCAACAGGTGATCGATTTGCTGCGCGACGCCTGCCGCCGCGAGAGCGTGGCGATGCTGTTGGTCACGCACGCCGACGAGGTTGCTCGGCAGTTTGATCGCGTCGAGTATCTGGAACAAGTCAACCGAGCGGCGAGCGGGGCGTCATGAGCTTCTGGAAGATCGCTTGGCGGAGCATCACGCAGCGGGCCCTCGCGTCGTCGTTGACCGGGCTGTCGATGGCGCTCGGGGTGGCGCTGATCATCCTGGTGCTGGTCATCCACGAGGTGGTCGTGGGGCAGCTCTCCAACGACGCTCAGGGATACCACCTGATCGTCGCGGGAGGGAAGGGGAGTCCCGTCGAGGTCGTGCTCACCAGCGTGTTTCACGTCGGCAAGCCGCTCTACCCGTTCTCCTACAGCTACTACAAGAAGTTCATCGGCGACGGCGAGTTCGCCCCGTTCGTCGAAGCTGCGGTGCCGATTTGTCTGGGGGACAGTTACCAGACCGACGACGGATACAACTTCCGCGTCATCGGCACGCGGCCCGAGATGTTCACCGCCATTCCCTACGGCTTGAACGACGACGGCACGGAGCGGCATTACGAGTTCAGCGCGGGGCGCAACTTCAAGGCGGAGAATTTTTTCGAGGCGGTGTTGGGGAGCGTCGCCGCGCGGCGCGCAGGGCTGAAGGTCGGCGACCGCTTCCAGCCGACGCACGGCGTGAGCCCCGGCGGGGACAAGCACGACGGGTTCGAGGTGGTCGGCATCCTGGCCCCGAGCGGCACGAGCACCGATCGGGCGATGTTCGTCAATATGGAAGGGTTTTATCTGGGCGAGGGGCACGCCTTGCCGCTCCGCGGCGCCGCTGCTGAAGCGGCTGCGGCGAGGAGCCAAGCGGACGACCACGACGACGCGAACCTGCGCCCCTTGCCGGAGGAGCAACGCGAGGTCACCTCGATTCTGGTCCGGTGCGACGAGAACCAGCCGACCGCGGCGATGTATCTCGACGGCGCCGTAAACAAGGGGGTCGATCGCGACGCCCAGGCGGTCGCGCCGCGGTTGGTCGTGGCGCAGCTCACCGAGAAGTTCCTCGGGCCGGTGCGGATCGTGCTGCTGGTGCTGACGGTGCTGATCGTCGTCGTGGCGGGGATCAGCATCCTGGTGAGCATCTACAATTCGATGAGCGAACGGGCCCACGACATTGCCGTGATGCGGGCCTTGGGCGCCAGCCGGGCGGCGGTCATGGGGGTGATTCTCGTCGAGTCAATCCTGTTGTCGCTGTTGGGCGCCGCTGCGGGGATCCTGCTGGGGCATGTGATCCTGGCCTTTGCGGCCCCGGTCGTCGAGGATTACGCCGGGATCGTGGTCCGGCCGTGGGATTTCACTTGGCACGAGCTGTTGCTGATCCCGGCTCTAGTGGCGTTCGCCTCGCTCGTGGGGTTGTTGCCGGCGATCACGGCCTACCGCACCGACGTGGCGAGAATTCTGGGCGGGGCGAGGTGAGGTTTTTCGAGTGCGCTAGGATCGGCCGAGCGCAATCCTCATGGGCCCTCGCACCGCGGCGATTTGCGCTCTTGCGCTTCCGCGACGACAAATTCGCCTTGCCACGGAGGTCCACTTTACAAACGCCGCGAGCGAGCGACCCGACCCGGTGTGGGCCAGGGGCCGCGTCGGCGGTAGAATGAACCGCTCCCCAAACAACGCTCCTTCCCCCCGGGCGGTGACGCCGTGTTTCTCCCCCTGAGAGTCCTTGCCCGAAGCGCTGGTTTCGTTCGGCGACGCCCCGGTCTGCTCGAACAGGTCGTCGTCGGCATCCTGGCGATCGGCATGCTTGCCGCGCCGGCGCGGGCTTGTCCTTTCTGCGCCGCCGCTCAGCAGACGCTCGCCGAGGAACTGACCGGCGCCGACGCGGCGGTGATTGCCACGCTGGCTCGGCCGATGCCGGAGTTGTCGCTCGACGACCCCGCCGGCAGCGAACCGCAGCGCAGCACCGCGACGTTTCGCATCGAGGAGATCCTCTCCGGCGCCGACGAGGTCGGCGACGCCAAGGAGGTCGACGTCGTTTACTTCGGCGACAACGTCCCTGGGCAGAAGTTTCTCATCACAGCGATCTTGGACAACGAACTGGCGTGGGTCACCCCGTTGCCGTTGTCCGAACGAGCGATCGAGTACGTCAAGCAACTCCCCGGCTTGCCGCCGGCGGGGTCGGATCGTCTCGACTACTTTCAGAGGCATTTCGAGGACGCCGATCCGCTCTTGGCCCAGGACGCCTACGACGAATTTTCGCGGGCGCCTTACAAGGACGTCATTGACCTTGCGCCGCGAATGAATCGCAAGCAATTGTTGGCCTGGATCGACGATCCGAGAGTCGGCCCGTCGAGCCGGCGGCTCTATCTCACCATGTTGGGAGTCTGCGGCACGGCCGAGGACGTCGCCTATCTCGAGGAGTTGGCCTCGTACGATTACGGCATGCTCAAGCCGGCAGTCGCCGCCGCGATTGGCGTCGCCGGGCTTGTCGGCTCGTCCGTCGGCTGGCACGCGCTCGACACGACGCTCTACATGACCGAGAGCCGCAAGAAGGAAAGCCTCGATGCACTCTTGGCATGCTACCTCAAGTTGAAAGGCCCGGCAGGGCTCAAGCTGGTCAACGAGCGGTACTTGGCCAATCCCAAAGTCGAGTACAAGTATCTCCACGCGGCGATCATGGCCTTGCGGTTCCATGGCGAGGAGACCAGCGACTTGCCGCGCGAGGACCTGCTGGAGTCGATGCGGTTGGCGCTCGACCACAAGGACTTCGCCGACCAGATCATTCCCGACTTGACCCGTTGGCAGGATTGGGGGGTGATGGACCGGTTGATCGGCATGTTCAAGGATTCGCCCCCGAACGACTGGATTCGGCAGCCGGTCGCCTCGTACTTGCTCGTGGCGGCCGAGGAGCCGGGCGAAGTCGGCGCCAAGGCGACCGCGGCGCTCGACGAGATTCAAAAGCTTGACCCCGAGACGTACCAGCGGGCGAAGAGCTTCGCCGGGTTCGGTTTCTTCGGCGCCAAGCCGGCGACGGTCGCGGCGGCCAAGCCGGACGAATCGGCCGACGACAACAGCAGCGACGGGCTCGGCGACGAACTCGCGGGGACCGCTGCCGCGCCGATCGCGACCGGGAGCGGTCCCCCCGAATCGCCTCCCGATCCGGCTGACTTTGAACAAGAGGACGACCCCCGGCCGGCGGTCGCTGCGACGTCCGACGAGATCGAGCCCAAGTCGGCCGAGTCTTCCGCCGTGCCGGCGACGAACCGGTGGCTGATCATCGGCGCCCCGGTGCTGGGGGTGATCATCCTGATGGCGGTGTTCGCTGCGCTGCTCAAGGGAGCCGACCCGCGCTCGACCGACGGCGGGCCGTGATCCGGCCGAGCGCGCCGAACTTCGACCGGCAGAGGCCGCCTCGATTCCCCGTACGATTTGCGACACACGAGCTGACATGTCCGCGACCGACGTCCTTTCCCGCTCCTCGGCTGACGAGATCAGCGAGTTTCAGTACCGCCCGCTCGCGGCGTCGGCGATTGCTGCGCTGACGCTCGGGATTCTCTCGACGCTGATCTTCGTCGCGGGGCGCGACAGTTTGAGCGACAGCATGATGCTCGCCCCGCTGCCGCTGCTGGCGTTGTTCATGGCGTGGCGGACGCGGAACCAGTTGCGCGACAACCCGGGGCAGTATTCCGGGGGCCGTTTGGCGGCGGTCGGGTCGCTGCTGGCGGCGGTCTGTCTGGTGGGCGGGGTCGGCTACTCCTCGCTCGTTTACGCCACCGAGGTCCGCGACGGGTATCAGCGGATTTCGTTCCTGAGTTTGCGTCCCGATCAGGCCGACGAGCGAGCGGGACGCCCCGTGCCGACCGACGTGGCGACGCTGTCCGGCCAAAAGGTGTTCATCAAGGGCTACATGCGTCCCCCCGACTACGACCGAGTCAACAAGTTTCTGCTGGTCCGGGACAACCAGCAATGCTGCTACGGCGACATCAGCCAAGTGAAGTACTACGACCAAGTGTGGGTCGAGCTTCCTGAGAAGCAGTTAGCCAGCTACTCGACCGGCGTATTCCGGGTGCACGGCACGCTGCACGTGGCCCCCGAGTTGGTCGCGCGGCCGACTGGCAAGACCGTCTACTCGCTGCAAGCGGACTTCGTGGAATGACGCCCCGTGCTCGCATCGCCGACCTGACGCTTGTCGCCGCGGCCCTCGTTGCGGCGACGGGGTGCGACGAGACGGTTGCGCCTCAGGCCCGTGCGCGCAGCGGGGATTCCGCTGCCGCCGAAATCGCCCTGTCCGCCGCCGTAAGTGCCTCGCCAAGCGCCGGCGGGCGCGTGCAAGAGACGACCTTCGACGATCTCAAGTTCGAGATGGAATCCAACGCCGATTTCCGCGACGAAATGATCACCTCGGAGATCGCCGTTCGGTTCGGTCGCGAGATCCGCATCCGCGGCTACATGTTCCCGACGTTGCGCAAGAGCGGGCTGACGCAGTTCGTGCTCGTGCGGGACAATCTCGAATGCTGCTTCGGTCCCGGGGCGGCGCTGTACGACTGCGTTCTCGTCTACATGCGCCCCGGCGTGCGGGCCGAATACTCGGTCCGGCCGGTGACGGTCGAGGGGACGTTCCGGTTCGAGAAGATGCAGCCCGTGCCCGACGGGCCGTTGTTGGCGATTTACCGCCTCGACGACGCGATTGTTCCGTAGCGCCGCTTGGCTCAACCTTCCGTTTCGTCCTCGCCCAGCCCGAGCGCCGAGAGCCAGCGTCGTTTCGGTTTGCCGCCGGGTTCGGCGGGGTCGACCGGCTTCGGAAACGCTCGCTCCAAGTCAAGTTCCTTTTCGCGGAGCGCCGCCTGTTCGCGGGCCAGGGTCGCCCGCTGCACCGACAACTCCAACTCGGCCTGCCGCAGCTTCTCCTTCCACTGGGTCTGTAACGACTCCAGCCGCTCGCGCTCGACTTGGATCGCTTCGTCGGCGTTGAACAGCTCCTGCAGCGCCGCTTCCTGCGGGTCGAATTGCGGAGCCGACTCGCGGGCTTCGTCCAATTCGGCGCGCAACCGGGCCAATTCGCGATCCTTGGCCGCCAGCGCGTCCTCGGTCGCATGAATCGCATCTTCGATCGACGCCCGTTCGCTCCGTCGCTCCGCGCTCGGAGCGCCTTCGGCGTCCTCCTCCTCGAGCATCGCCAGCAAACGTTCCCGCTGGGCCGCCCAATCCATCGGACCATCGAAGGTGAGCGCCGGCTTTGAGCTCTTCGGATTCGCGGCCGACTGGGCCCGAAGCGATTCGAGTTCCTGCTTCGCCTCGCGCAGGTCGTCGACGGCCATCTCGAACCGTCGTTGCAGATCGTCGTACTCCTGCCGCAGCTCCTCGCCTCCTTGTTCGGCGCCGGCCGACTCGAACTCGGCAAGCCGAGCCGCCATCTCGTCGCGCTCGGCGCGGAGCGCCATCAGGTCGGGCGACTCGTGATCGCTCGCGTCGGGGCGGCTGGCCAGTTCTTCGCGAAGCTGCGAATTCTCTCGCTTGAGCTTTTGGACGTCGGCCAGCGTCACTTCGAACTTGTGCTCCAGCTCGGCGATCGCCTCGGCCGGTACGGCTTTGGCTGCAAAATCGTCGAACCTGGCCTGCGCTTCCGACAGGGTCTCGATCGCTTCGTCGCGGCTCTTGGCGGCGTCCGCCAGAGAAGCTTCTTGCTCGCGGCTTGCGCGCTCGAGCTGTGAATTCTTCGCGCGGAGGGCGTCGACGTCGGATTGCAGCGCAGCGGCCCGTTCGGAGACGTCGTCGAGTCGCAGTTGCAGCTCGACCTGCGTCGCCTCGGCCGCCACGGCCCGGGCCTCCGCCGCTGCGAACTCGCTGTTGTAAGCCGCCGCCGCCGCCGCGGCCTCGTCGCGGGCCTGCTGCTTCGCTTGCTCGAGAGCGACTTCAGCCGCGGCCGAGTCGTCCTGCACGGAATTCAACTCCGCCTGAAGTGCGGCGAGTCGTTCCTCCGCGGCGGCCTTCTCCGCTTGCGCGGCGTCGAGTTCCGCTCGGGGAGCAAGCGACGCCAACGCTTCATCGTGCCGGCGGGCAAGATCTTTGATCTCGCGAGACAGCCGCTCGTTAGTCTCTCGCGCGGCGTCGAGTTCCGCTGCCGCAGCGGCCAGAGCGTCGGCCTCTTGCTTGTCGGCCGCAGCGGCCTGCTCCTCGATCCGCTCAAGTTCGGATCGCGGCACGGTCGTCGCCTGCAATGCGGCCAAGTCCCGCTCAAGGTCGGCGATTCGCTTCGTATTCGTCGCTTGCTCGGCGTCCCGCTCGCGCTTCAGCCGAGCGACGTCGTCACGGAGCGCGGCGGCCTCGGCCGTTGCGGCTTCAAGCGCCCCCTGCGCCGCAGTCAAGTCGCCCGCGAGTTTCTCGACGTCATTGCGCGGCGCCGTTGTCTTCTGCAACTCGGCGAGTTGTCGTGTCAGTCGATCCCGCTCCGCCTGGAGTCGATCGGCCTCGGACTGCGGGACGGTCGTCGCTCGCAATTCGGCGAGTTCCCGCCGAAGTCGATCCCGCTCCGTGGAAAGCGACTCGACCTCGGCGCGGGGAGCGGTCGTCTTCTTCAGCTCGGCGAGTTCTTCCGCCAGTTGGTTCCGCTCGGCAGCAGCGGTTGACTCGTCTCCCTTGACGGCATCGAGCGCCCGGCGATGGCGGTCGCACTCCGCGGTTAGCTCGGTCGCTTCGCGGCGCAGCTTGTCCGCCTCGGCTTTTGCTGCGGTCAGGTCTTGGCGGGCCGCGGCGGCCAGGGCTTCGGCTTCGGTTGCGGACTGCTCAGCGGCATGTCGCTGCTTCTCCGCGGCCGCCGTCGCCGCCTCGGCCACGGCAAGTTCGCTACGTGCGACCGTGGATTCTTTGAGCGCGGCCAGGGCCTGATGCGCTTCGGCCAGCTCGCGCTGGAGCTGCGCGGTCGACGCGGCCGTGGCGGAGCGGTCGCCGCTGCTTGCCGCAAGTTGGGCGCGAAGTTCCTCGCAGTACAGTTCCAGCGAGTCCCGCTCGGACTTGGCGTCTTCCAGTTCCTGCCGGAGGTCCCCGAGCTGCTTTTCGAGCTCGCCGGCGCTGCGGCGCGCCTGGTCGGTCTCGACTTGCTGCGAGTCGAGCTGCTCCTCCAATCCCGACAGCTCGCCGCGCAGGGCCGCCAAAGCCGCGGCGAGTTCGCGGTGAGTCGCCTGGAGCTGCTCGGCGTCGATGCCCCCGCCGGTGTGCGAGGCGCTCACTTGGCGGGCGAGATCCTGCAACTGACGTTCGAGTTGGGCTTTCTCCTGGTCGCGGCGCGAGAGCTGCGACTGACGCTCGGCGATTTCCTTGGCGAGCTGCTTTTCGAGGACCGTAGCGTACTGTTCGGCTGCGGCCAGGCGAACTCGGGTCTGAGTCAGCGCGATGATGTCCTGCGCCGTGTTGACCGCCAGCGGCACGCCGGGCGCACCGGGAACGTTGAACTCGGCGGCAAGCTTTTCGACCCAGGTGCTCAGCTCGGCCTCGATCGTTCCCAGCCGATCGCGCTGGACGCCGAGCGCTTCGTCCGCGCGAGCCCGCAGAGCGCGCAGCTTTTCCGCTGCCGCATCGGCGGATCGTCCCGGAGGACCATGCTCGGGTTTGGGGGCTTCCATGAGGCCGCTCATTCGTTGCGTACGCTCGGCGCACGCGGGCCCTGTCGTCACAAGGGGCGCTCGTCGAGGGGTGGCCCGCTCGCGTATTCCTGCGAGTTTTCCACTCCCTTGATATACGCCGCGCCCCGCGTCGCCGCCGAAACGGGGGAACTGCGATTTCGCCGCCGGCGGGGCGGTGCGCAGGCTGGCGCCGATTGTGCCGGGGACGCCGCTTGAAGGGCTAAGTCGAGGCGGTCTGCGTCGGGAAACAAGTCGCGACGACCGGCGCATCGCGTCCAATCGCGCCTCTCCGAGGAGGTTCACCCGCCGGGGCGATTGACCACGTTCTCCGGCTCGTCGCCCCGCAGCATGGCGACGACCTGTCCGCTGACGCGGGTGCGCAGTTCGTGCGTCGCCTCAGGCGATTGAAACGCGACATGCGGCGTAACGATGACGCGCGGATCGTCGTACGGGGCTTGCGACAAATCGGGAGGTTCGGGCGTTTGCACGTCGAGGCCGGCGCCGGCGATCTCGCCGGCAGCGAGCGCTCGCGCGAGCGCCGCGTGATCGACCAGCCCGCCGCGCGCCGTGTTGATGAAGAACGCCGTGGGCTTCATCAGGCGGAACTCCTCGTCGCTGAACATGTGTCGGGTTTGTTCAGTGAGCGGGGCGAGCACGGCGACGAAATCGCTCTCTGCCAGGAGTTGCTCGAGCGGCAGCCAGGGGATGGCGTCAGGCATCTGTCGCGAGCGATTGTGGCCGACGACGCGCATCCCCGCCGCGGCGCCGAGCCGAGCGGCGACGCGTCCGATTTGCCCGACGCCGACGATTCCCAGCGTCTTGCCCGAGACCCGCAGCACCGGCAACCCCGCCACGGCGTCGTAGATCCGTTGCTTGGCGGCATGGTGGTAGTACCCCACCTTGCGAGCCAAGGCGTAGACCAGCGCAATCGTATGCTCGGCGACCTCGGTGACGCAGTAGTCGGGGACGTTCGTCACGACGATCCCTCGCTGGGTCGCCCGGCCGACGTCGATGTTGTCGAGCCCGATCCCCGTGCGGGCGATGTGCCGACAGCGGTCGGCGGCATCGATGACCCGCGCGGTCACGGGGGCCCAGCAGGTGATGATCGCGTCGCATCCCGGCGCCAGCGCGGCGAGCGTTTCCTCCCGATTGTCGGGCGACACCACCAGCTCGCAGTCGACCTCGGCGAGCGCCGTTCGCTCGATCTCGGCGTCGGCCCACGGGTAGTCGGTGTAGAGTACGCGGAAACGGGGCATCGGAGGGAGGGAGGTGCTGGGCGACTTGTGATTGGTGAACGGTGCTTTCTTGCGTCGGGCTTGCGTCTTAGCGCCTCTCGTACATCCTCGCGATCTCGCGCGAAAACCGCAACTCGATCGCGTCGCGCCGCAGACTCAGCTTGGGGGTCATTTCGCCCTCCTCGACCGAAAACCCTCGTGCGAGCAGCACGAACTCCCCAATTCGTTCGTGCGGGGCCGCGTCGGCAAGACATCGCTCGATCTCGGCCCGATAGAGCGCCCGGACGCGGGGGTGCCCGACTGCTCGCCGCCGGGACCAGACCCACAGCCGTTGCCGCCGAATCTCCTCCCGCAGCGCCGAGGGATTGGGGACGATCAGCGCGACGAGGTAATTCCGTCCGTCCCCGACAAGGCACGCCTGCTCGACAAGCGGCGAGCCGACCAGGAGCGCCTCAAGCCGCGCCGGGGCGACGTTCTTGCCCGTCGCCAGGACGAGCATCTCCTTCTTCCGTCCGGTGATGACGAGATTCCCCCCCGGGCTCCAGGCTCCGAGGTCCCCTGTATGGAGCCAGCCGTCGGCGAGCGTTTCCGCGGTCGCGGACTCGTCACGCCAGTAGCCGCTCATCACGCTGGGGCCGCGGACGAGCACCTCGCTGTCGTCGGCGATCATCACCTCGATGTTCGCGAGCGGCCGCCCCACCGTGCCGGCGACGTAGGTCTCGGCGGTCGTGGTCGAGACGACCGGCGCCGACTCAGTGAGCCCGTAGCCCGTGAAGATCGGCAGTCCCGCCTCCTCGAAGATGCGCTCGACGTCGGGGGACATGGCCGCGCCGCCGCAGTGGAGTCGCTTGATCGATCCCCCCAAGAGTTGCCGCAGGGCCGCCCCGCGCTGATCTGCGGGACGCTCGCGGACGGCCTGAGCGAGTTTCTGGTACAGGTACGGCACGGCGTTCATCACGGTGGGTTGACACGCACCGGCGTCGCGAACGAGCGTGTCGCGGCTTTCGGCCAGCACGATTCGCGTGCCGCGGTAGACCCAGCTGTACAGGTCGCAGGTCCGGGCGTAGATGTGCGACATCGGCAGGACGCACAATCGGACCTCGTCGGCTGGTTGCGCCGACGCGTCGGAAGTCGCGATCACGTTGCTGGTGAGCTGCCGGTGCGTGAGCATCACCCCCCGCGGGGCCCCCGTGGTGCCGGAGGTGTACAGGATCGTCGCCAGCGAGTCGGGCTCGATCAGCGCCGGGGCGACCGGGGGGGCGCTCCGGCCGCTCGCCAGGAACGAGTCCCGCTCCGCTACGGCGAAACCCCGGGGCAAGCGCTCGCGCAACTGATCGGCCTGGCGGACGTCTTGCGCCAGCGCGAGACGCGCGTCGCTATGGACGATCTGCTCGACCGCCGCGGCCAGAGGGAGCGCGGCGTGGAGCGGCACATGGACCGCTCCGCGCGATTGAATCGCCAGATCGGCGACGATCCACCCGGGCGAATTTCCTCCCCAATGAGCGACGCGGTCCTCCGGTCCGACCCCTGCGGCGGCGAGCGCCGCTGTCCCTTCGGCCACGGCTTGAACGATTTCGTTCCACGCGAGCCACTGCAACCGGCCTTGTTGGAAGAACCCGAGCGCCGGCCGATCGCCGCAGCGGGCGACCGTTTCGGCGAGCATGGCCGGAATGGTCGCCTGCCTGGAGAGCCCGGGGACGAACGAAGATGCGGAATCGGCGGCCATAGGTCGGTTGCTGCGGGGCGTTTTGCGAGGGATACTTCAGTCGCGGCAGGCTTGCCCCGATTGGGTGCGCCGTCGCGACCAAATCGGCCGAAACGACTCGTTCGGCTGCAATCCCCGTGCAGCACGTCGGGTCCCCATCCCAGGCGAGCGAATCCGTCTCGCGTCAGGCACGCATGAAACCCCTCAAAGCCCGCCAAAAGCTCGGCAAGTACGTCATCGAGCGGCGGCTCGGCGAGGGGGGCTTTGCCGTAGTCTATCAGGCTCGCGACACGATTGAAGGGATCCGCGTCGCCCTGAAGATCCCCCATCCCCACATGCTCAACGAGAGCGTGATGGAGGATTTTCGCCGCGAGGTGCGGCTCACCGCCCAGCTCGAACATCCGAACATCCTGCCGCTGCGCAACGCCCAGTTCGTCGACGGGCACTTCGTGATCGCCAGCCGCATGGGCGAGATGACGCTCGACGAGCGGCTCACCAAGCGGCTGTCGATCGATACCGCGCTGGATTTCGCCCGACAGATGCTCGCGGCGGTCGCGTTCGCTCACGAAAAAAAGATCGTTCACTGCGACCTGAAGCCCGACAACTTTATCTTGTTCGAGGGGAATCGGCTGCGGCTGACCGATTTCGGCGTAGCGCTGGTGGCCGAGCGGACGCTTCGCGGCTCGGGATCGGGGACGCTGGGCTACATGGCCCCCGACCAGGCGATGGGGCGTCCGTCGTTCCGCAGCGACGTCTTCTCGCTGGGGTTGATCCTGTACCGCATGTTTGCGGGTCGTTTGCCCGAGTACCCGTTCAACTGGCCGCCGCCGGGATTCCGCGTGCTGCAGCAGAAGATTTCGCCCGGCTTCATCGAGATCATCCGCAAGTCGATTGAAGTGAGTCCCCAGGATCGGTACGCCGATGCGGGGTCCATGCTGGCCGCGTACGATCGGTTGAAGACGCGTCGTCGCGGTCGCGGGGGACGGACTCGCATTCAGAAACGCTCGAGCCGCCGCACCAATGACTGGAAGGCGGTCCTCTGGCATCAATTCACCAAGGAGTTCGGCCGTACGATCGGCGCCACGTTCCAATGCACCGCGTGTCGCGGCCCCGTCTCCGAAGCGATGACGATTTGCCCGTGGTGCGGCGTCAGCCGGGCAGGTCACGACGGGGGCACCGACTTTCCCCAGGAATGCCCGCGCTGCCACAGAGGGATGAAGCTCGATTGGCCGTATTGCCCCTGGTGCTTCGGCCCGGGGTTCGAGGTCCTCACCAAGCGGCAGTACACCGACAAGCGGTACGTTCCCACGGCCAAGTGCCGCAATCCGCAGTGCACGCGCAAAGTGTTGATGCCGTTTATGCGGTACTGCCCTTGGTGTCGGACTAAAGTCCGGCGAAAATGGAAAGTGCCTGAATCGACCGAGACCTGCAAACATTGCCAGTGGGGCGCGGCCGACGGGTTCTGGAGCTACTGCCCGTGGTGCGGCAAGCAACAAGGCGGAGGCTGACGGGTATGAAGCCCGAGAAGCTGCAGATCGGCGAGGTTCGGACGTTCGTCGAGGCCGACATGCTCGAGCCCCTGGCGTTCGACGTCGCCGGGGGGACGGCCGCTGTCGTCTCGGTCCGCCGACCGGAGAAAGAGGGGCCCAACGAGGACGCCGCCGCGGTCGTCGCCGCCGGCGAGTCGTCGGCCGTGCTGATCGTCTCCGACGGTTGCGGCGGAATGGCCGGCGGGCAGGCGGCCGCCCGGATCGCCGTCGAGACGATCACCGCCGAGATTCAATCGGCGATCAGCCACGGCCTGCCGCTGCGAATGGCGATCCTCGACGGCATCGAGCAGGCCAATCGTCAGATCATCGATCTCAAGATCGGCGCCGGGGCCACCCTGGCCATTGTCCACGTCGAGGACGGCGACGCCCGCACGTACCACGTCGGCGATTCGCAGATTCTTCTGGTCGGCGGGCGCGGCAAGGTGAAGATGCTCACCACCAGCCATTCGCCGGTGGGCTACGCCTTCGAAGCGGGGGTGCTCGACGAGTCCGAGGCGCTTGACCACGAAGATCGCCACCTCGTCTCGAACGTGCTGGGCGCCGCCGAGATGCACGTCGAGATGGGGAGCCCTCGCCGCTTGGCCGAGCGCGACGGGTTGCTGGCGGCCAGCGACGGACTCTTGGACAATCTGTTGATCGAGGAGATCGTCAACCTGCTCCGCTTGGGCCGCGTCGACCGCGCCGCCGCGAAACTCGCCGGGCTGGGGCGCGAGCGAATGGACAACCCCCAAGACGGCCTGCCGCACAAGCCGGACGATCTGACGCTGATTGCGTACAGCCGGCGAGGGCGGAAGGGATAGGCTGCCGAGCCGGCGTCACTCGCCGATGATCTTCACCAGCGCCCGCTTCTTCCTGCGCCCGTCGAATTCGCCGTAGAAGATCTGCTCCCACGGGCCGAAATCGAGTTTGCCGGCAGTCACCGCGACGACGACCTCGCGGCCCATGATCTGCCGCTTGTGGTGGGCGTCGGCGTTGTCCTCGCCCGTGCGGTTGTGGTGGTACCGTTGCGGCGAGGGGTCGAACGGGGCGAGTTCTTCCAGCCACTTCGCGTAGTCGCGCAGGAGCCCTGGTTCGTCGTCGTTAATGAACACGCTGGCGGTGATGTGCATCGCGTTGACCAGGCACAGCCCCTCGCGAACGCCGCTTTCGGCGAGGCAGCGTTCGACGTCGGGGGTGATGTTCACGAATCCCATCCGCTCGGGGACGTTGAACCACAATTCACGGCGGAAATGTCGCATGGGAAGGGAGCGGTTTGAGGAGCGAGGTTTGAGTCGCGAGTCGAGCGTCAAGCAGCGTGCCGCGGCGGCACGCGACGGACGTTACTCCCAAGCAAGCTCCTGATCCTCGCCGGGCATCTCTTCGGGGAGAGGGATCGTCGCTTTTCCTGTCGCGGCCCACTCCGTGCCCCGAAGCAACGTGGCCACGAAGCCGGCGCACTTCAGCGAGTAATCGGCGTGCCCCAGCACGGTGTGAAAGACGCGCCCCTTGCCGTACTCGACGGTCATCAGCACCGGCTCGTCGCGGCCGGTGCCGCCGATGGCGGGATCGGAGTGCGCGGTGGCCAGCACTGTCATGTTCTTCGCCGGGCCGCGGAGCCGGTCGTACAGTTCGTCCTGGGCGTGGAGCCATCGCGACGGCAGGCCCAGCATGATCGGGTGCTTGGCGTCGCGCGTCTCGACCACGTACTTGTGCTGCGGCGGATGATGCCCGCCGGGGCCCGGCGTTTCGTCGCGCACGAGCTTGCCGTCCTTGTAGTACACGTACGGACCCCACCGCTCGTCGCGTCCGTACCAGCCTCCAAGACCGCACATTTCGTTGTACGCGGGCCACTGGGCGAACGAGTTGTCGGCGGCGTGGACGACGACCAGCCCGCCGCCGTCGGCCACGAACTTTTCGAAGGCGCGTTGCGTCTCTTCCGGCGGCAAGACTTGGCTGTTGTAGTTGCTGAGCACGGCGTCGTAGCCGGCGAAGGTCGGGCGCCAATCGCTTCGTTTGGCCTCTCCTTCGCCCGTCGTGCGAATCGTGACCCGGTCGACGATGAACCGATCCCCGCCGCCGCGACGCAAAATCGCTTGCAGCACGGGGGTCGTCGTTTCCCAATCGTGGTACGGGTTTGCGCCGTCGATGAGCAAGATTCGCAGCGGCGAACGCTCGGCCGGTTCGTCTTCGGCGCGGGCGGCCGAGGCGGCGAGTCCCGTCGTTGTCGCGATCAGCGCCATCGCGATTCCTCGCCCCAGCCGTCGGCCCCTCGATTCTCGCCCCATGCCCGCCGCTCCGTTCGTGTCGCTTGTGAGAAAAGTCGCCGCCCGGCCGCAGTATAGCAAGGCCGCGCGGGGGGGAGGAGGCGACTGTCTCACGCTGAGCCGCAGAGTTCGCAGGGGGGCGCATGCCGGCCTGCGCCCCGATGAGTCACGCGCGTCTCGCCTCTCCTGCGATCCCGGCGCCGTTGCGTGAGGTTGCTTCGCAGGCAAGTTGAACGCGACGCGGTGCACAAAGGCTTGTCTCGCGAGGCGCCACGGGGTTACGCTGGTTGGAGTCGTCCCGACTTGTTCTCATGCTCCCCGTCCCGTCGCCCGCTTGCGTCGATTGCCTGGGCCGCGACGCACTTGGATGGAACACTCAAAACTTCGCCGCCAGATCGCGTGGGAAGCAGCGCGGTTGATGTACGAGCGGCAGGAATCGGAATACTACCGCGCCAAGATGAAGGCCGCCCGGCGACTGTGCCAGGGGTGGGCCAAGCCGAAGGATCTCCCCTCGAACGCCGAGATCCGCGACGTCATCCAGGCGTTCGCGCGGGTTTACGAGGGCGAGGCTCGCGTCGCCAACCTGCGCGACATGCGCGTGGCGGCGCTGGCGATGCTCGAGCGGCTTGCGGCGTTTCGACCGCGGCTTATCGGCAGCGTGCTGACCGGCCATGTGCGGCAGGGATCCGACGTCGACGTCCATGTCTTCTCCGACAGCGTCGAGGCGGTCGTCGGCGTCCTGCAAGGAGACGGGCTCGTCCCCGAGGTCGAGCGGAAGAGCGTCCGCAAGCATGGCGAGCAGCGCGTTTACGCGCACGTGCATGTGCACGATCGGTTTCGGTTTGAACTGACCGTCTACGCCTCCGCCGAGGCGCGCGTCGTGTTCAAGAGCTCGATCACCGGCAAGCCGATCGAGCGGGCCGGCGCGGCTGAATTGCGGCAGTTCCTCGCCCGGGAGCACCCCGATCTCGATCTCGCGGCGGCGCTCGCCGAGGCGGCCGAACGGGTCGATCGATTTGCGGCCCTCGAAGCGATCCTGTTGCCGCTGGAAAACGTCCGGCAAGACCTGCGCTATCACCCCGAGGGGGACGCTCTGTACCACAGCCTGCAGGTCTTCGATCGGGCGCGAGACGAACTGCCGTACGACGAGGAATTTCTGACGGCCGCGCTGGTGCACGACGTCGGCAAGGCGATCGACCCGCGCGACCATGTGGCCGCGGGACTGGAGGCGCTCGAGGGGCTGGTGAGCGAGCGGACCGCATGGCTCGTCGAGCAGCACATGGAGGTCCATGCGATCGTCGCCGGGACGCTCGGGCGGCGCGCTTGGCGGCGGCTCCGCGAATCGCCCTGGTACGACGATCTGCTGCTGTTGGGGCAGTGCGACCGCCGCGGCCGGGTCCCCGGAGCGCGGGCGCCTGAACTCGACGAGGCCTTGGCGTACTTGCGCGAAATCTGCGACGAGGGGTGAGGTCGCGAGGTGCTCGGCTTTCAGTGGACAGTCCGACTGGTTAAGTTGCGAGGGCGGAGGAGGACCGTCCTTTGCCCCGAACGAAGCCTGCCGCGCCCGTCCGAGAGGAGCAATGTCAGTGCTTTGTCAGCTCGATTATTTCGGGTTGGCGACGACGCAATCTGTTGACAGAGAGAACTGTTGCGTCGCCGCCAACCCGAAATCTAGCCTGTGTCAAAGCACTAGGCCCGGAGCGTGAACCGCATCCGGTCGAGCAACCGGGGCGGCTCGAATGGCGCTTCGTTCCTTGTCGCAGGTTGCGGCAAGGGGTAGGTTGAGGCCATGAAAAGGCCCTCCGTATGCCGAAATAGGGATGCGGTACATATGTATAGATGCCCGCAGGCAGATCGTCAACCTGCTTACTGAAGGTCTACTTCAATATGCAGGGCTTACTGAAGAAGTTTCGGTCTAATAACAAGTTAGGCCTCTCGAAATTCTGGCGAACCTATCACTACTATACGCGTCATGTTTTGTGTCACATTAATAGAACGGATTGCGAACAATGCCGCAGGAAATCGACTTCGGTAACCCACCAGGCGGGTACTGCCTATCCGCGGCTCGTGCCGGTGAAACCGGGACGATTCAACAACTCGAATTTACATCGACCGAAGATGGGCAACACTTCGTTCAACGGCTTGAGGGAATCCCAAACGATATCCTGAACCGGTTATCGCCCCTGTTTCGCCCATCACAGGTTGATTCACTTCTCGCAATTTGCCGGCAAGATGGCACGGCAACGGTTTACATCAACGAGTTGGCTCAAAGGGCGCGAATTCGGTCTCGCGGAGCAATCGAGGTCGGGTCTGCAGTTACGAAAAATCAAATTGCCGATATCGAGCGGCTGGAATTTGACGTGGATATTCCGGCGGATGCTGGCGTAGTCGTAATTTTCTCAGTTGGATGGCGAAAAGGACTTTTTTACGACTTCTGCCCGATTGGTGGGCCAGAACGAGAAGACCGCCAATACGATCTCAGCGCCATTTTGGGACAGGCTTATTGCCATGTAATGTTTCAGGAACGCTTTAGCATTTCTGATGACGAATGGAAAGCATTGTTCGCAGCAAAATGGTTCTTGTTCACGGGTTTATCAGACGAATCCAATAATACAATAATCAGCCATTTGAGATCAGGATGGGACCCAGATGAAAAACTTGCCGACTACGTCGACGAAATCAAGGGTCAGCTTGACCAATGGCTCGACAACTGGCGGGATCATTCTTCGTATTCTCCACACCTTCAAATTCTTGCACGCGCGGTCGAGCGCTTTCAGGATGACGACTACGTAAGCTGTACCGGTTTACTTTTTCCGAGAATTGAAGGGATTTTGCGAACACACCATACCAGCCAGGGCGTCTCGAATCGTCCGTTACCTAAAAACCTTACGGATACGGCTGTTGCATCCAAAATCGACAACGATAAATGCCTGTTAATGCCCCACCGATTCGCGACCTACTTACGTGAAATTTACTTCGCCAACTTCAGCCCTACTACTCAGGACATTGACGTTTCGCGTCACAGTGTGGCCCACGGCGTCGCTGATCCTGGCCAATTCAATCAAAAATCTGCATTGCTTGGGCTGCTGATTGTTCAACAATTGTTCTATTTTCTCGAAAATGAAACTAGTGATTGTGATACTAGCGCCGCTGAACAGCCCGTGGAAAACGAGGCATAACCCTGCAATGAACCGAAGTCGCGGAGCCGGGCGACTTTGAAATGGACAATTAACTCCCGCGACTCGGTTATCGCTGACGTTAGGCGGCTAGTATGTCGCTTGGATCGCAGGTCATTGATGAACTTGCTAGTCGGCGCGAGCTGGGCATGTACTTCGACTTTGGCGGGTACCGAGCCCTTCGTCGCATTGACGACCCCGCGGAGCTTGCAGAGTTTCTGTCGGGCCGCGGCTACCCGCATGCACCCTTGACGACTGACGCGGTCGTCGCCGTCGATTGGCTTCGCGCGGTCGCGCATACGGACGCTGGGCAAAGCATGCTTATCTGGATGGCGTTCGACCCGTTGGGCGGCATTTTGGCATTGCCACTGTGGCTGCTCTCTCGCCTAACAAATCGCGGCCGTTGACCCGCCGGTCCAACGGCCGCTTTGGCGTTGCTCTTCCGCTGCGGTATACTGGCGCTCAACCCCGCCACGCTTGAGGGCGGGCAACTGAGCCTTTTACGTTAGGCGTCACACACACTACCCGGGAGCCTCTCAGTGAGTTGTCTTGGTGTCCACTTCGCGATAACGGCCGCTGAGGCCGAATCCCTCGTATCTCTGCCGACCGACGAAGAGCGGCTGGAGTACGTTCAGGAACAGCTTGAAGAACGCTACTTCAGCGAGTCGCGCGAGCTCGTTGCGGAGAGCGACAAAGCTTGGGACGCCATGCATCGCGCGCTGGCCGACGGGGAACTCACTTGGGACGGAGGCACTTATCCGCTGAACCACGCCGTCCTGGCCGGCACGCTCCTGTATTCGGGAAGCGACTACATCATCACCCTTAAGTCGCCTGGGCAAGTCAAGGACATCGCCGCGGCACTCCAAGGCCTTACCGAGCCGATATTTCGGCAGAGATACGAATCCATAGACGGTCAAAGCTACGACGGCGAGCTTGGCGACGAAGACTTCGAATACACATGGCACTGGTTGCAGGAAGTTCGAGCACTGTACGTCCGCGCTGCTGCAGAAGATCGGCACGTCCTCTTCACGGCTGATCAGTGACGCCTAACCCTTCGCTCGAGCGGACCCGCTCCGGCAAGGCGCCTTGGCCACGAGGCGGTGCAGCCCTATCATCCGCCTCGCGGCCAGGGCGCCTTGCCTCCACGGGCCGCTCAGCTCAAACGTTCGGCGACGGCATGAGCGAGCAAACTGTCAGTGACAAAGTTGCGGCTTGGTTCGACGGCGATATATCACTGTTCGACACATGCACGGAAGAGCCAGGGGTTGCTTGGCAGGCGATTCTGGAGATTCTGCGCCACGACCTTACTGCCGAGCAGACCGCTGACCTTGCGGCTGGCCCGCTGGAGAGTTTGCTTGCTTGGCAAGGTGCTGTTTTCATAGACCGCGTCGAGGAGGAGGCACGCCGAAATCCGAAGTTCAATCACTTGGGGAGGGAAAAGGGGACAGGTCCAGATTAACACAGCGGACAGGCGTCGGTGGCTTTTCGAGCATTCCCCCGCCCCGCACGGGCTGAGGACGTGGAAGATGGAGTGGATGAAATGGACCTGTCCCCTTTGCCACCCTACCGGAAACTTGGCGGTAATAGAAATCGCATCGCTGCCTGCTTACGGACTTTTGCTGCATGCGGATTTGGTCACGATATACTACTCATGATTACGCGAGAGCCTCATGAGTTAGGGATCAAGCGGACAATTCAGTTTCTGATTTTCGGTGTATTGGTTACGCTAACGTCCCCACTACGGGTTCAGCGGTGGTTTCTAAAACTGCATCCCGCTGTGAATGTTGCCGTCAATCTCGCGTTCATCGGCATTGGCATGAAGGTTGGAAACCTCCTTTGGACTGCCTTGAAAAGTGGCATTTGGTCATGGTAACAAAATGCGAACAAGGCGTCGCACCTAACGCCTGACCCGCCGCCCTGGCCAGTTCCGCCGTCGCAACGAACAGTTCCTGCTGCCTGTTATCCGGCCGCTTGCCCAACGCCATAATCCCAACTCCTCCAGGGGGCGATCGCTGCAACGACGACCGTTATAACACGGGCGTCAAGCTTGAGTTTTTCAACGGGCTGTTAGCTTAGTCGTCTCCTTCGCATCAACAATCCTCCTGTTGCCAAAGCCCCCATCAGCAGCGAACTTGGCTCAGGGATACTTGCCACGCGGAACCCAACGTTGACGTCCTCGATTGAGGGGTCGTAGCTGAACCGGAACGAGGAGAGCAAGAATAAGGAGATGCTGCCCCAAGAGATCCCGCGAACGCCGCGAGCAGACGAACTGGAGTCGTTCTGCAAATCAAACTCCGTCTCCTCCCATTCCCACACGTTCCCCCCCTGGCCCATCGTGCCGTAGGGACTTAGGCCGCCTGCCAGCGTGAAGTCGGCCGGGCCTTGAATGATAGACTGACTATAAACCGCCGTGTCTGCCAGCGTGCCGCTGGCAACCGGCGTGGGCACGGAGTCACTTCCTGTGGGATAGTCGAAATACACGCCGCTAGGGTCGTAGTAAGCCGCCTTGTACCACTCGTCCATGCTGGGCAGGAAATAGAACGCGTCTTTGTGGCGGAAGAGATTTTCGCCCCCGTTTTGCCAGGCCTCGCTGCTCGTCCAAAGCTGAAAGCTGCCGCTGCCGTCGAAGTTGTACGCCTTCTGATAGCCCTGGCTGTCATTCAGCCAGTTGACGAACGTCGCCGCCTCGAACCAGCTTACACCTGTGGCCGGCATATCGGCTCGCGCTCCGCCGGTGACGAAGCCCATGGGGTGCATCGTGATCCCCAGACTCCCTTCGCTGTTGGCCTTGGTGATCATGTCACGGCTAATCTCGTACTTCCCCATGCGATAGGCGTACTCGACCTTGCCCGCCGGATTGGGAGTGCCCGTGGTGTCATCGGGATTATTAGGGTTGCCGATGGGGACGAATTCGATCGAGAACTGGTTGGCGCCGCTGCCGAACGTGTCGGCCTGAGCAGTGGAGGCGTAGAGGAGTGCGAACCTCAAGAGAATCAATACTGCAGTGGTTTTCATAAGTCGACCTTTTCAGGGTGATTCAAAGAGCATACGGAAGTCCTCGGGCGAGACACGCGGTGACTAGTATAGCAGTAAGCGCCCCCTCCCCCGGACTAGCGCATCCTGAATTGTTCGGGATCTTTTTGCGAAGCACAGTTTCTGATAATGTCCCAAGATATGGCGCAAGCTGTTGAGCAGAAGGCGGTTGCGCGAGAGCGGCTGGAACATCGTACAGCCATTGGCCTGTTCGCCGGGTGGCGGCCGTCGGTGGAATCGACCGCCTGCCTTTAGCCATGAGCCGAATTGCGGGCGGCTGGACCAACTTCAGTTCCGAATGGCCTGCCCAAACTGACGGCGGTCAGAAAGACCTCCGCAGTTGGAGGATCATTCGGGGCTGCCATGCGAGATCCGAATTCCCCGATCAGGGCGCTAATCCCAACAGTGCGCCGTCAATCCTCTGGCCCCAAGCTGGTCTCAGCCAAACATTGACGGCAAGGGGCGCCAATGGGCCGACCACGAGCGCAGATAGCCCTCCTGGCGGGACTCCTGGCAGCTTCGCTGCCCTTCGACCCCACCCGACCGTCGCATCTCGGTGCATGGGCTGCGGAAGCTGGCGCCACGGGCATCTTCGGCACAATCGGGCGCGGTTGCCGGCCAACTGGGCTCGTCGGCGGGAACTTCCCCAATCGACCGCCCCGCGTCGGCCGATGACTGTGATAGCAAGCTATCGCGCCGCGACGGTGCATGGACGCGGGGCGACGGACGCCCCCCGCGCCGCTGTCGGCTAGGATCGCCACGGACGGGCTCTCGATGACTGCGCTGTTTCTTACGCTGCTGTTTGTTCGCCGGTATCGCCGCCGGCTGGTCGCGGGGTGCGCGGCTCTGGTCGTCCTCGCTGCCGTTCACGTGCAGGCCGCGACGCTGTGCGGCCAGTGGAAGGGGGAGTGGCACGGCTGCACCGACGGGCTCCAGGGGACCGTCAACGCCCGCATCACGAAGATCGACGCCTCTCACTATCAAGCCGTCTTCTGGGGGCGGGCGTTCAAGGTGATGCCCTACCGCTACACGTCGACGCTGACCGCCTGCAACGATCCCGAGTCGGGCAAGGTGCGGTTCAAGGTGACGCAAAGGCTCCCCGTCTGGGGCTGCTACTGGATGAACGGCTGGGCAAGCGACTGCACGTTCTTCGCCCGCTATCACACGGACGACCACGTCGGGTATTTCAAAATGACCCGCGTCGGGGACTGAGCGGTTGGTCGCCCGGTTTTTCGCCACGGCGCCACGGGACGCACTGCGCCCGCGCACCGCTGGCATCGCATGCAATTTGCGCCAGGCAGAGCGCTTCAGGCCCGGGCCCCAAGTCTCTTCTCCTGACCTCCCCTGCCCTGCGCGCGAGTCGGGGTTGTCGCCTCGGCGCCAGTCCGCTAGCTTCCCGGACCTTATCTGGAGAAGTTCGCCCCACCGGGACCGGGAGCATCGCCTGCCATGTCGAGTGCATCGCACGTATCGCGCGAGGATTTTCAGCATTGGCAACGGTGCGCCCAGACGGGCGAGTTGCACTTTCACGTGCACGACGCTCCGCGTCCCGACGCGGCGATTCGCCGTCGCGACGCCGAGTTGTTGGCCGGCTTCGGCTTTGCTCCGCATGACTTCGCGGGCGAGTTGGTCGTCGACGTCGGCGCCGGGCCGTACTTGCGAACCAAGTACTTCGAGCAGAGCCGCATTGCGGTCGTCGAGCCGCTGGCCGACGAGTATCGCCGCCAAGTCCCCTGGAACGATTTGGCCGACGCCGAGGCGGTCTACTCGGTCCCGGCCGAAACGATCGTCCCCGAGCTCACCGGTCAGGCGGCGTGCGTGTTGTCGCTTAACGCGATCGATCACGCGTTCGAGCCGGGACGAATCCTGACCAACATGCGGCGATACCTCAAGCCCGACGGCGTGCTGTTGGTGTCGGTCGACATGCACGCGGGGGATGACGACGATCTCCACCCGGTTGCGTTGACGCCCGAGTTGCTCGCCGAGTTGGTGATCGACGCCGGCTGTGCGATCGAGCGGGGCTACCTGTACACGCCGCAAGGTCGCAACTACGGCCACGGGTACGCCTGCACGCTCGTCGCCCGGCCGCGGACCGCGGGCCAGCCGGACGGCCGCCACACGCCGCTCGTGCCGCTGCGGACCCCGGTGCAGCTTGCGTGGGAAGAGACGAGCCGCCGCGCCGGCAGCCTGGCCCGCCGCGCCCGCCGCGTCGCCACCGGCCAGTCCAGGACGATGCGGCGGTTGCTGAGTCGCGCCGGTTGAGCGGAGCGAGCTCTCTCGCCGCGAAAGGCTCGGCCGTAGTGCTTTGACGCCAGCTAGATTTCGGGTTGGCGACGACGCAACCTGTTGGCAGAGTGAGATGTTGCGTTGTCGCCAACCCAAAATAATCGAGCTGACAAAGCACTACACCGACTCGATATGCAACCCCCGCCGGCGGCGCTCCGCGCGGCGGACTTCGTCGATCATCGTCGCCAAGTTGCGAACGTCTTCGATCCCCGCGATCTCGAACGTAGGGGTCGAGACGTCGCTGGACCGAATGCGAACCGTGCCGATCCCCAGCAACCGTTCGACCGGCCCCTGCGTGAACGACACGTCGTCGACGTCGATCGCCTCGATGCGGTCGATCTCGCGCCACAGCAGGCCGCGCTCGTGGAGGATTCGCTGGTTGGTCAGGTAGTAGTGAACGCTCACTTGGCGGTACAGCAGCAGGATCAGCAGACCGAGCCACGTGGCGGCGAGCGCCCCGGTCGTGACGAGCCACGCCTTGCCGCTGAACCCGGCGGCGACGGCCAATGCCAGCAGCGCCAGCGTGAAGACGCCGGCGGAGATCCACGAGCCGATCATCGCCCGCTTGGAGAACCGCCCCTGCCAGAGGATTTTCTCGGGCTCGTCCCCCCCGTCCCCCCGGGCGAGCGCCATGCCGAACCGCTGCCGGGCGGTGAGGTCGGCGGCGAGATTCCCCAGCGCGGCTCCGCATTTGTGGCAGAACGCCGCGTCGTCGGGCGTGGTCGCTTGGCATTGTTTGCAGGTCATGGCTCAATCGCGAATTGACTCGGCGGCAGCGGGAAACGCTCCAGGCGAACACGAAGTATAACCGCCGGCGAGCGGAGACCGAGAGGCCTCTATCTCGGAGCCGGCGTCGCGCGAGCGTCGTCCGCTCGACTTGCTCCCCTCCCCTGCCCTCTCCTTGGGCCTGCCCGTGGCGAAGGGTCCGGCAAAAAGTCTTCGCCGGACGCGGGGCAATCTTGCCGAGGAACGACCGGCTGGTATGATAAGCGGCCATGAAGTGCCCATTCTGTCGCGTCGACAACGACAAGGTGATCGACTCGCGGGCCTGCCAGGACGGCTTCTCGATCCGGCGGCGGCGCGAATGTCTGTCGTGCCAGCGCCGCTACACGACCTACGAGCGCATCGAGGAGGCGGTGGTCAAAGTCGTCAAGCGGGACGGCTCGCGCGAACCCCTATGTCGCGACAAGATCAAGCGCGGGCTGGAGCGGGCGTGCTGGAAACGCCCCATCAGCGACCGGGACGTCGAGCGGACCGTCACCGCGATCGAGAACGACGTCTACACAAGCTTCGATTCCGAGATCGACAGCCAACGGCTCGGCGAGCTTGTGATGGAGCACCTCCGCGACCTCGACGAAGTGGCGTTCGTCCGCTTCGCGAGCGTCTATCGGCAGTTTGCCGACGCGGGCGACTTCGTCGACGAGCTGCGCCCGTTCCTCGCTGATCGCAAGTCGTTGCGCTAGCGTCACTGCGGCGCAAGCTCCTCCCCTGGCCCGCGGCACGCTTGCCGCCGCAGCCCGGTGGCTCGCTGGCGGACCGTCGGTTAGCATGAGGACTCCGCCGCAGTCCTTGCCTGCCTCCTGCCCCTCGCGTCTTTCATGAGCCGTCCTATGCGCACGTTCGCCTCCATGTTGCGCCTCTCCCCTGCCCTCCCGCTCGCTTTAGCGGTGTTGGCCGTCGCACCGGCTTTCGCGCTCGACGAGTCCCCGCTGCCAGTGGACGTCGCGCCCGCGTTTCCGGATCTCAAGTGGCCTGACGACCTTACGGGGATGGACACGGGACGCATTCGCGACGTCCGCCCCTTGTGGATCGGCGGCAGCGGCGACGGCTCGGGGCGGCTGTTTCTTGCGACCCAACACGGCACGATTCACGTGCTCGGCAAAGGCTCCGCCGGAGGCGATCGGCGGATGGTTCTCGACATTCGCGATCGGGTCTCGTTCGATCCCGGGGTGAACGAAGAAGGGTTCATGGGGCTCGCGTTTCATCCCAAGTTTCGCGAGAACGGCGAGCTGTTCGTCTACTATACCGCCAGCCGCGCACACGATCAGCGGCGCCGGTCGATCGTATCGCGATTCAAAATGGCCAAGGACGACCCTGATCGCGTCGATCCGGGCAGCGAACAGGTGCTGATGTCGATCGATCAGCCGTACTGGAATCACAACGGCGGCACGATCGTCTTCGGCCCCGACGGGTTTTTGTACATTTGCCTCGGCGACGGCGGGGCGGCCGACGATCCGCACATGAACGCGCAGAATCTCCGCTCGCTGCTCGGCAAGATCCTGCGGATCGACGTCGATCGCCGCGAGGGGGACCGGCCCTACGCGATCCCGGCCGACAACCCGTTCGCGGGGCAGCCGCGTTACGCCCGGGGCGAGATTTGGGCCTACGGGCTGCGCAACGTGTGGCGATTGTCCTTCGATCGCGAGACGGGCGCCGCCTGGGCCGGCGACGTCGGGCAAGATGCGTTGGAGGAGATCGACCTGATCGTCCGCGGCGGCAACTACGGTTGGAACCTGCGCGAGGGACGCCACCCGTTCGGGCCGTTCGGCGCGGGGGGGGCTCCCGCGCTGATCGATCCCGTCTGGGAGTACGATCGCAGCCAGGGAAAGAGCATTACGGGGGGCTCGGTCTATCGCGGTCCCGGCGTGCCGGAACTCACGGGCTACTACCTGTACGCCGACCACGTGTCGGGCACGGTGTGGGGATTGAAGTACGACTTCGACCGTCGCGAAGCGGTCGCCAATCGGCGAATCGTCCCCTCGGGCGGGGCGGTCATTACGTTCGGCGAGGCCGACGACGGCGAAACGTACTACTCGACCATGGACGGCAGCGTGCTGAAGTTCGTCTCCCGCCCCGCCGCCTCGCGAGTCACCGGCCAAGGAGGTCGTCCGGGAATCGCGGCGCAACGGCCGTAGTCGTCTGGCCCCGGGGCTGCTCCCTGGGGAACTCGACCGCCGACCACGGAGATTCCTCCCTGCCCCCTGAGATCCGGGTGCAACGGTCTCCGCGTTGTCTGGTAAAGCGATTTAGCTAGTGGATTCCCGCATCAACGCGGCTTCTTGGAGCGATCTGGAGAGCCGAAGGCGACAGGCAACCGCTTGAGCAGGCGGATGTCCAGAATCTGGTCGGCCGAGAGCGAACCTTACGGGAAATTTAGAATTGCCGCCGCTTGCAATCTGCGTGAAGGATTTACATTACATGATGCGAAAACCGTCGCGGTTGGCGGCTTGCTTGGTTTCACTCGATTGCAGAACGGCATTTGTATGGCAGATGTGATGAAGACCCGGGTCGGCGCACTCACTCCCCGGCAGCGTGAAGTGGTTCGGTTGATCAGCCTCGGTTGCACCGATATCGAGATCGGCAAGATCCTCGGCCTCTCCCCCGCGACGATCAACAACCATCGCTCCGCGGCGATGCGAACGCTGGGCACCGACAAGGCGGCTCTCATCGCACGGATTGCGCTGCGGTGGCGCGTCACTTCGCTCGACGATCGCCTCACGACGTCCGAGAAGCGCAAAAGCGGACGCAAAGCCGACGGGTGGAATTAGCCTGCCAACAGCCGCGTTTGACAATCAGCCGCAGGCGCTCGCCCCGGACGCCTGCGAGGCGGCGTGCGCGCCGGGGCGTTGGCGGCTTAGGATTCGCGGGGCTGCGTCAGCAACGACACCACGATCACCGTGACGAATCCCAGCGGGATCGTCACGAGCCCCGGTTGGCTGAACGGCGCGGGCGCCTCGGCCGCAGGCAGGCCGAAGATCTGGGCGTACGTGTCTCCCGACAGCAGGATCCAGGCGAGCGAGCTGATCATCCCCGTCAGCACGGCCGCCACGATTCCCGGGGCGGTCACTCGCCGCCAGAACAGGGTCGTCACCAGCGCCGGCAGATTCGCCGACGCCGCGACGCTGAACGCCCAGCCGACGAGGTAACTGACGTTCATCCCCTTGAACACGATCCCTAGCGCAACCGCCGCGGCCCCGATGACGACCGCCGAGATTTTGGCAATTCGCACCTGCTGATGCTCGGTGAGATGGACGCCCCCCGCGACCGCGACCAGGTCGTGCGTCACGGCCCCCGCGGAGGCGAGGATCAAACCGCTGACCGTGCCCAACACGGTCGTGAAGGCGATCGCCGAGATGATCGCGAACAGCGTCTCGCTGATCGAGCGGGCCAACAGCGGCGCCGCCATGTTCGTGTCGGTCACGTCGAGCGCCCCGCTGGTCATCGCCCCCAGCCCCAGGTACAGGGTGAGCACGTAAAAGAACCCGATCGTCGCGATCCCGACGATTGTGCTCTTGCGGGCCGCGGCTTCGTCCTTGACCGTGTAATAGCGGATCAGAATGTGCGGCAACGACGCCGTGCCGCAGAACAACGCGAGCATGAGCGACAGGAAGTTCGCCTTGTCGGTCGGCTTGTCGCTGCGGATGCCCTGGAAGTTGGGGTGCTCGCCGGGGCGCAGGACCTGGCTGCCGGGGGTCGGTTTCTGGTAGTAGACGGTCGCGTCGACTCCATCGGGCCCTTTGAGCTTCCGCGAACTCCACAGCACGACCTCGCTCTGCTGCAGAGTGCTGAAGAACTCCAGCGGTCCGAGCGGCCCGGTCTTCGCGACGTTCCCCGGCAACTTAGCCACGCGACCGACCGGCAGCAGCGGCGATTCCGACTCGCCTGCTGGCGCGATCCCGCCGAGGGTTGTCGACGTGCCGTCCGGCCTAGTGAACACCGCCTGAGCGAGATCGAGATAGTAGCTCCCTTCCCCTGCGTCGCGTTGGGTCCACACGGCGGCGGCGACCGCTTGCTTGTCGATGCCGGCCGTGGCGGGGAACTTCACGTGGAGCACGCCCGCTTCGGTCCATGCAGGGCCGTGGTCGACGAGCGTCGCCCCGGCGAGTTCGGGGTGCGCAAGCGCCGCCTGCGGCCAGGGGCCGGCGATCGGGCCGATGGTCGTGAACCGCTCGGCCGCCGCCTCGTCGACTTGAAACCCGCGTTCGAGGATCATCACGACAAGCGCCGCGCTGAACCCCACCAGCAGGGCCCCCTTGAGGAACTGCACCCAGGTGGTCGAGACCATTCCCGCGGTCGCGACGATGAGGATCACCACGGTCCCGACGATCACGACCCCCGCCCAATGGGGCAGACCCAACAGCGGCTGCACGAGCGCTCCCGCCCCGACCATCTGCGGGATCAGGTAGAACAGACTCACGGCAAGCGTGCTCACGCCGGCGGCCAGTTTGATCCCCCGCGACTGGAACCGGGCGTTCAGCGCATCGGCGAACGTGAACTTTCCCAGCCGCTTCATCGGCTCGGCGATCACCAACAGCGCCACGATCCACCCGGCCAGGTAGCCGATCGAGTACAGAAATCCGTCGTACCCGTAGAAGGCGATCATCCCGCAGATGCCCAGAAACGACGCGGCCGACAGGTAATCGCCGGCGAAGGCCACGCCGTTGACGAACCAGGGGATCTGCCCATGGGCGGCGAAATAGCCGGCCGACGATTTGGCCTTGCGCCCCAGGTAGAAGCTCAGTCCCAGCGTGAACGCCAGGAAGCCTGCAAACACGGCGATCGCCAGCGGCGAGGCTTCGTAGTTCATCGCCCCGCCCCCGCATCGCCAGCTCTGCCGTCGTCGTAGTCGCCGCTCCCCCGGCAGGCCAGACCGTAGAGGAGCGACATGGCGATCGCCCCGGCGATCAAGCCGAAACCGTACCAGACGGCCAGGTTGATCCCCAGCCACGGGGTGCGATCCATCGCCTCCGGCCAGAACGCCGCCAGCAGGACGAAGCCGCCGTAAAACACGATGTACAGGGCGCAGAGCACGAGCCCGATGCGCGCATTCTTGGACATAGCGACCTCGCAGGGCGTCCCAAGCAGGCGCCCGACGAGACGGCGGCGACCGGCATGGCAGATGGCAAGCGAACAGCGTCCCCGAACGCGGTCGAAATAACTGGCGACTGTCGCGACGGGGACGCTCAGCGTAACCTCGCCCCTGCCGCGGGGGAAAGCCCGGCCGTGAGAAAATGACGTAGGGACAACTCCCATTCGTGCGACCAAGGTACGATGAATCCTCGCTCCCCGGACACTTCGAGGCTCAGGTTGCAACCCATCATGCGATTCCAATTGACTGCCGTCGCGACGGTCCTCCTCGGAAGCCTCGCCCAATCAGGCGCCTTCGTGCATGCCCAGAATGCGGGCCCGGAGGACGCGGCTTTGGTCGCCGGCGAGCATCGGGCGATGGTCCCTCACCGGCTGCTCGCCTTGCTCCATGCGCCGGAGGTTCAGCAGGAACTCAAGCTTTCGCCCGGGCAGGTCGCCAAGCTCGAACGACGGTTCGCCCAGGTCGACGGGCCGTGGTTCCGCAACCGCATCCAGCCCCCCGAGGTTCAGTTGCCGGAGCTTGATCGGCTGGAGGCCGAGATGCGCACCTGGCTCGTCAAGAATTTCAGCTTCGGGCAGCGCCGACGGCTGCTGCAGATCGAGTGGCAGGCGCTGGGCGGCCGCATGCTGTTGCGAACCGACTTCGCCCGGGCGCTCGAACTCACGCCCGAACAGCAGCAGGAATTCGCCGCAGCCGCCGCCAAGACGGACGCCGCGCTCAAGGAGTTGCCGCAGGAGGAGCAGCCGCGCACCGAAGCGATTGCCGCGGCCCAGCGCACCGAGAACGAAGCCGTTAACGCGATCCTCACGGAAGACCAGAGGCAGCGATTCAGCGAAGTCGTCGGCAAACCGTTCGACGTCCGCAAACTCACCCGCGCCTTTCCGTTGGCGCCGGAGCTGGTTCCCGTCGCCACATGGTACAACTCCGAGCCGCTGACGCTCGCTTCCCTGCGCGGAAAAGTGACGCTGGTCCACTTCTACGCCTTTCAATGCAGCAACTGCAAAGCGAACTTCGCCATCTACCGCCGCTGGCACGAGCAACTCGCCGCGCGCGGAGTGGTCGTCATCGGCATTCAAACCCCCGAGACCGCCTCCGAACGCGATCCCGCGGCCGTGGAGAAGGCCGCCAAGGAGACCCAACTCGAGTTTCCGATCCTGCTCGACGCCGAGGCGGCCAACTGGAAGGCCTGGGGCAACACGATGTGGCCCACGGTCTACGTCGTCGACAAGCGGGGTTACCTGCGCCACTGGTGGCAAGGAGAACTGAACTGGCAAGGCGCCACGGCGGACAAAACGATCGAACAGGTCGTCGAAGCGGCACTCGCGGAGCCGGATCCGGAGTAGTCACTCCGCCGCGCGCCGATACGTCATCTTTCCCCCGACCACCGTCGCCATGACGCGGACCTTCGGCAAGTCGTCGTCGGTCGTTTCGAGCAGGTTGCGGTCGAGGACGACCAAGTCGGCCAGCTTGCCCGGTTCCAGCGTGCCGAGCCGCTCCTCCTGGAAGCCCGCGTAGGCGACCCCTGCGGTGTAAGCCCGCAGGGCCTCCTCGACGGCGATCTTTTGGGCGGGGACCCAGCCGCCGGGGTGCTTGCCGTCGAGCGTGCGGCGGGTCGCGGCGGCGGCGATCCCTTCGAGCGGAGTCGCCGGGGCGACGAACCAGTCGCTCCCCAAGGCCAGCCGAGCGCCGTCGTCCAGCAGCGAACGGAACGCGTAGGTCGTCGCCGAACGCTCGGGGCCGATCACCGCTTCGGCCCATCGGCCGTCGTCAATCGCGTGGTACGGCTGCATGCTCGCCACGACTCCCTGCCGGGCGAACCGCGGCAGGTCGTCGGGGTGGATGTGCTGGGCGTGCTCGATGCGGAACCGCCGGTCGCGCGGGCCGTTCTCCCGAGCGACCTGTTCGAACACGTCGAGCTGCAACCGGATCGCCCGATCGCCGATCGCGTGGACCATGACCTGCAGCCCCGCGCGGTCGGCCTCCTTCGTCCAGCGATACAGATCATCCCGCCGGCAGACCAGCAGTCCGCGGCTCGAGGGATCGTCGGCGAACGGTTCGAGCATCGCCGCGGTGTGCGAGCCGAGCGAGCCGTCGACGAACCCCTTGAGCCCGCCGATTCGCAGCAGGTCGTTGCCGCGACCTTGGTCCGCGATCTCGTCGGCGAGTTGCCGCCACTGATCGAGCGGCGTACAGGCGTAGACTCGCACCGTGAGCAGTCCCCGCGACTGAGCGAGCCGCAGCGCCGCGACGTCGGCGAACTCGCCCATGTGGTGGACCATCGTTACGCCGCGCTCGGCGAGGTAGTCGCAGGCCGCGGTGATCGCGGCGAGCTTCTGCGGCATCGTCGGATCCGGTACGGCCCGAGCGATCAGCCCCATGGCGTTGTCCTTGAACACCCCGGTCGGTCGGCCGGCGGCGTTGCGGACGATCTCGCCCCCCGGGACGTCGGCCACGTCGTCGCCGACTCCCGCGGCCCGCATCGCGGCGGTGTTCGCCAGGGCCATGTGCCCGTCGAGCCGCGCGATCCACACCGGGTGGTCGGGGGCGACGGCGTCAATCCAGGAGCGTTGGGGCAGTTGGCCTCCCCAGTGGGTGTGATCCCAATCGCCCCCGGTGATCCAGGCCCCCGCCGGGAGCGTACGAGCGTACTCGCCGATTCGGCGGGCGAACTCCTCGGGGGTCGCCGCGTCGCGCAACTGGACCGAGGCGAGATGCGCCCCGCCGGAGACGAGGTGGATGTGGGAGTCACCCATTCCCGGGACGACCAGCCCGGCCCCGGCGTCGACGATGCGCGTCTCGGGGCCGACGAGCTCGTTGATCTCGCCGCGGGCGCCGACCGCGACGATCCGCTCGCCGCGGATCGCGATTGCCTCGGCCCACGGTTGGACGGCGGCGCCGGTCCAAGTCTTGCCGAATACCACGAGCGCGGCCGGTTCGGCGGCACATGCGGCGTCGCCGACCGAGCCCGCGAGAGTCGACGCGAACGCAGCGATCAGGATGGCGCAACGAACAACCGGCATGCGCGTCATGGCTCTGCAAACGCCCACAGGTGGCCGGCCGTGCGAACAAACAGCGTCTCGCCGACGATCGCCGGGGTGGCCGCAGTCCGCTCGCCGAGCGGCTTGTTCTTGGTCACGACCTGGGGCGTCGGGGCCCCCGCCTTGAGGACCGTGATCGCCCCGTCGGCGAGCGACGTGAAGTACACGTGGTCCCCCGCGGCGACAGGCGACGCGTAGTACCCCCCCGACGCGACAGCCCGCTTCTGGTAAATCCGCTTGCCGGTCGCGGCGTCGCATGCGGTGACGATCCCGCCGTCTTTGACCATGATCAGTTGCCCGCGATAGACCAAGGGGGAAGGCACGTACGGCAGCCCGCCGGACTGCTCGCGCCAAAGGACGTGGGTCTGGGACGCATCCCCCTCGCCCCCCGGCACGACGGCGAACGCGCTGCACACGCTGTTGGACATGAACGCGAGGGTGTGCTCCCACTCGTCGCGCGCGATCTTGCCGTCCTTGTTCGCGTCGTTGCTGTCGAACAGAGCGGCAAACATCCCTCCTTCCGCCTCGGCCTTTGCAAAGACGCCGTCGTCGTTCCGGTCGTACTGCCTGAGCAGTTGGTCGTACGTCGGCATCTTGAAGCCTTCCGCGTCGTCGGCGGCGCCGGGGGACCATCCGGCGAAGTACAGCACCCCGTCGCTCACGACGGGGCTTGTGCACGACGACGCGGGCATCCCCTCGATGAACCACGCCTCGGCCCCTGTGGCTGCGTCGTAGCCCACCATCCGGCCGTAGCCGGGTGCAGCGATTTGCGTCCCCGCGGGAGTCGTCCACGCCGCCGGAGTGCCGTATCCGCTGACGCTGGTCCGCGCCTTGTCCCACTTCGGTCGGCCGGTCCGTACGTCCAGGGCGATGATCTGCGGCGAGTTCAATTCGTCGCGGACGAGAACTGCCAGCCCGGCGGCGATGATCGGCGACACGCCGGTCCCGAAATCCGCCGGGGTCCTGGCGGGAGGCATCGAGAACCGCCACAACTCGTTTCCTGCGAGGTCGTAACAGAACAGCCCGCAAGAGCCGAAGTACGAGACGATCCGCTCGCCGTCGGTCGCGGGGGTTGAGGCGGCGGGGCTCCCTTCATTGGCAAGAAACGGCTCGAGCTTGTCGTAGGGCGCCTCCTTCCGCCACGCTTCGCTGCCGTCGGCGCGCCGGTAGGCGATCGTCCACAACGCGTCGCCGTCGTAGGCCGTAAGGACGAGCAGGTCGCCGACGACGATCGGCGAGGACCACCCTCCGGGCGCCTCGACCTTCCACTTCAGATTCGTCTCGGGGCCGACTTCCGTCGGAGGAGCGGCGTCGGCCGCAGCGATTCCGCCGCCTCCCGGGCCGCGAAAGCGCGGCCAAGGCGCCTCGGCGCCCCAAGCCGTTTGAAGCCCGCCGCACCAGGCCAGCCAGACGCACAGTGCCGTCAGTCTCGTCAGCGATCGCCTCATGACCCCGTGCTCCAGAATCTTGGGGAACAAACGAACAGCGCGGGGTATTGTCGCAGGAATCAGCGAACCGGCAAGAGAGCGTCGCATTCGAACAGGCATTCCGCGGATCGACGCCAATGCCTGCTCGACTCTTAGCTGCGCTGGGCCCGCGCTATCGCATGGGCGTAGAGGCCTGCTGCAAAAGTCCGAAACTGCAGTTCTTCCGAGGGGCACGAGTACGCGCCCTGTCGCCCCTGATCGCGAGGGGTCAGCAAGAGGCTTGCTCCGTCGTAGAGTCGCTCGCGCAGAAGCTTGGTGAGCAGTAATTCGTATCGTTTGGCATAAGAGGCGCCGACGAATTCCGGAAACGCCTGGAAGTGCGGTTGCTTGAGCTTCACAGGCGCTTGCGAGCGAGGGCAGTCTTCCAGAATGAACACGTACCCAAGCCAGGGGCGTGCGGAGGGCTTGAACGCCCCTTCGCGATACGCCGCCCACAAGTCGGCGGCGTTGCCCAAGGCCTCTTCGGTACGATTGTTGAAATTGTTGCCGAAGGACGGCCCGACCTGCGCCTTGAACTCGACGACTGCCAGCAGACGCCCCTCGACGACGACCAGCAGGTCCCAGCTCTTCTCCGCCCGATAGTATCCGGGGAGTTCTTTCTTGCTTCTCCAATGGACTTCGGCGTCCGCGAGACCCGCCTGGGCCAGGAGATCGCGGCAGATGCCGGTGAAGCCGTCGAGGTGTTTTCCTCCCGTGACGGCGGCCCGCAGCCCGGCGTCTTTCTTGCCGGTGGCGCTCCCCTGATTCTTCGCCTGCTTGGCTCGCGTGCGCCAGAACAACTTGACGGCTTGGCTTACGCGGGCGTCAAGGTCTTCAATCATCGACCGCCACCTCCGCGTCGGTGAAGAAATCTCGGGCCGAATAGACGCGCTTTTCGGCAATCTTGAGATATCCGGCGTTGATCTCGAAACCGACGCTGTTGCGTCCCGTATTCATGGCGGCGATCGTCGTGGTCCCGCTCCCCAGGAAGGGATCCAAGACCGTGTCGCCGGCGAAGCTGAACATGCGAATCAACCGCTCCGCCAATTCCACGGGATAGGGCGCCGGATGCTGCTTGGTCGAGGCTCCGGTCAGGCCCGTCCAGATTTGCTGAAACCAAGCCCGATGATCGGATTCGGCAATCAAACTCAGGACGCGCGTGGCGACCGAAGGACTTCGATATCCCCCTGGCTTGCGCTCCATGAGAATAAACTCGATGTCGTTCTTGATGACGGCGTTCGGCTCGTAGGGTTTTCCCAAGAACGAACCGCCGTTGCCCGTCGCCTCGTAGGCGGCGTTAGCGATCTTGTGCCAAATGATCGGCGACAGATTGTCAAATCCGATCAGCCGACAATGTTCCTGGATCGAAGCATGGAGCGGTACGACCGTGTGACGGCCGTTGTTTTTGCGGCGGGACAGGCAGACGTCGCCGACGACGCAGATTACTCGCCCCCCCGGCACAAGCGCGTCGTAGCACGCCCTCCAAACGCGATCGAGTTCGACGAGGAACCCTTCGTAGTCTTCGTGATGCCCGAGTTGTCCTTCCGATTCCGCATACCGCTTGAGCGTCCAGTAAGGAGGCGAGGTCACGACGAGGTGGACCGATTCGCCGGGGATCTCCATCGTCCGCGCGTCGCCGAGGATCAGCCGATGGGCCGTCGGCATCGATTTGAGGGCTTCGGCGATCCGTCCCATCGCGACAGCGTCTTTTGCCAAGGCGGGCAGCGCCGTTTGCGCGTCCTCGAACTCAATGAGTTCTGGCGGCAAATATTGTGCGGCATCTGCAGTGGCGGGGAGTGAAATCATGCAATCGCTGAAAGTATGCGGGCTGGGTGACGGAACCGCTGTCGGAACGTCGCCAATGTATCACGACCTGCACGACGGGGGGACAGCGCGTGAAAGATTGCCCCATGTCCGCCGAAAAAGAAGCAGCCCGCGGAAAGCTCCGCGGGCTGCTCGTCCGAATCAGATGGACGTCGGTCGGCCGGGCGTCGCCGGCGACGCCGACGGTCAGGCCAACTCGTCGTCCTCCTCTTGACTGCCGTGGGTGTCCCAGTGCTCAGGGGCGCGCCACAGGCCCGAGAGCAGCAGTTCGCGCACGCAGTACATCTCGCGCGGCAGGCGGTTGTACATCTTGAAGAACAACTCGTCGTGCGACGCGATCTCCTGCAGCCATTCGTCGCGCTCGGTGCTCATGAGCTGGTCGAACTGCTCTTCGCTGAAGTCGAGTCCCCGCCAGTCGATGTCGGAGTAGCTGGGCATGCGCCCCAGCGGGCCCTCGACGCTGGCGGCCTTGCCGCGCACCCGTTCGACGATCCATTTCAGGATCCGCATGTTCTCGCCGAACCCCGGCCACAGGAAGTTGCCGTCGGCGTCGCGCCGGAACCAGTTCACGCTGAACACCTTGGGAGGCAAAATCTGCCGGCCAAAGTCGAGCCAATGGCTTACGTAATCGCCGATGTGGTAGCCGCAGAACGGCAGCATGGCGAACGGATCGCGTCGCACCTGACCCATCTGGCCGAACGCGGCGGCGGTCATTTCCGAACCCATGGTCGTCGCCGAGTAGACGCCGAACGGCCAGCAGGGCGCCTCGTACACCAGCGGCACAATGCTCCCCCGTCGCCCGCCGAAGATGAACGCCGAGATCGGCACCCCCTTCGGATCGTCGTAGGCCGGATCGGCTGACGGGCACTGGCTGAGCGGCGCCGTGAACCGGCTGTTGGCGTGGGCGGCCTTGTTGGGGCTGTCCGGGGTCCAATCGCTCCCCTGCCAGTCGATGGCGTGGGCCGGCGGCTCGTCGGTCATCCCTTCCCACCACACGTCGCCGTCGTCGGTGAGCGCCACGTTCGTGAAGATCGTGTTCTCGCGGATCGACGCCATCGCGTTGGGATTGGTCTTCTCGTTCGTCCCCGGTGCGACGCCGAACAGGCCCGCCTCGGGGTTGATCGCGTAGACCTTGCCGTCCTCGCCCGGCTTGATCCAGGCGATGTCGTCGCCGACGGTCGTCACTTCCCAGCCGTCTTTCTGGAAATCCTTCGGCGGGATGAGCATGGCGAAGTTGGTCTTCCCGCACGCGCTGGGGAAGGCGGCCGCGACGTAGGTCTTTTCGCCGTCGGGGCTCTTCACGCCCGAGATCAGCATGTGCTCGGCGAGCCACCCTTCGTCGCGGGCCATGACCGACGCGATCCGCAGGGCGAAGCACTTCTTGCCCAACAGCGCATTGCCGCCGTAACCCGAACCGTACGACCAGATCGTCCGTTCCTCGGGGAAGTGGACGATGTACTTGTCTTTGGGATCGGGGCTGCACGGCCAGGCGACGTCCTCGACGCCCGGATCGAGCGGCATGCCGACCGAATGGAGGCAGCGAATGAATTCGTCCTCGCCCAGGGTCTCGAGCACCTTGGCGCCCATGCGGGTCATGATCCGCATGTTGACGACCACATAGGCCGAGTCGGTCACTTGCACCCCGATATGCGAGATCGGTCCGCCGATCGGTCCCATGCTAAACGGGATGACGTACAGCGTGCGCCCCTTCATCGAGCCGTCGAATTTCTCGGTGAGGAGGGCCTTCATCTTGTCGGGGGCCATCCAGTTGTTCGTCGGACCGGCGTCGCCGGGGCCGACCGAGCAGATGTAGGTGCGGTCCTCGACGCGCGCCACGTCGCTGGGATGACTGCGGGCCAGGAAGCAGTTAGGCCGGAGTTCCGGGTTGAGTCGGATGAACGTTCCGCTTTCGACCATCTCTTCGCAGAGGCGGTCGTATTCTTCTTGCGAGCCGTCGCACCAGTGAACTTGGTCAGGCTTGCAGAGGGCCGTCATCTCCTCGACCCAAGCGACGAGTTGCTTGTTCTTCACGGCGGGAGGGGGGGACGCGGTCGCGGCGGGCATGGACAAACTCCTTCCTACTTGTCGGGCGGGGGCGGGCAATCCGCCGGTCGCCAAGGTCCCGGGAATGCAATTCGCCTCGGCGGAGCGAATCGACGAATCTCGCGGCAGCGGCGCCGCGGCGACGCCAGGGTCGCTGCACCAAGGGGGTGCGGGCGTCGCTCGACGGTCTCCAAGAGCAACGCGCGTGCCAGTCGACCGGCGGCCGCATGCGACCGCTGATCTTAGCAAGTTCCCGCTGTGCGGCGAAATGTTCTCGCCGACAGAGTGTGCGAAGCCGCGCGCTTCCTCGCAAACAGGGAGCGTTTCATGCCGCGGGCCCGTGCCGCATCGCACAGCGGCGACGGCCGATGCGCGAGCGCGGCGCCGTGAGAAGTCCTCCGCTTGGCTGTCGGCCAATGCAGCGGAGCCGTCGTGACAACGGCAGATTCAAGTCGCGCCAGGCGCGGCTGCCGAACGCGACGTTCCGCCTTACATCCCCGCCGCCATGCCCGCTTCCAGGTTGCTGAACAGCCTGCGGAACTGGCGGGCGGAGACGACCTGGGCGATCGGCAGTTCGTCCTCCTCAATCACCAGCAGGTCGCCCGCGACCGCGGCCGGTTCGCTCAACCGGGGCGCCGCTGCCGGCAGAGGGGCCGCAACGGGCGCGGCGGTCTCCGCGATCTCGACGACGATCGACTTGGCCGACTCGGTGCGCGGGGCCGCGGGCACGACCAGTTGCGTCGCCAGCATGGCGTCGATCCGGTTGAAAACCCGCGGCGCTTTGGCCAGCAGCGAGGATTCGAAGTCGGCGTACGGGTCGACCAGCACCTCCTCCTCGTCAAACCGATCGTCGAACGGGTTCTCGGCCGCGGGCTGCTGCGGTTCGCCGACGTCGGCGGCGACCGGATCGTCGAACACGATCCCCACGGCGTCGAACGTCGAGAGGAGCCTCTCAGCCGCGTCAAGATCGGCCGCGACCGACGAGGCGCTTAACCGCCGCTGGTCAGCCAGCGCAGTGATGGGGATCGACGCGACGCGCTCGGCCGGGCCTTCCTCCGACTCCTCCGCGTCAGGATCGCCGAGTTCGAGATCGTCCTCGCCCTCGAACGCTTCGTCGAGTTCCGAATCGCCGATGAAGTCGTCGTCCCCTCCCAGGACGCCGAACTCGATCACGCCGGCGACCCCTTGCTCGCCGCCGACCTGCTGCCAGGGGGCGGGGAGCTGCTGCAGGTCGGCCCAGGCTTGTTGCACCATGCTCGCGTCCAGTGGAGCCATTCCCGTTTCGTCGGCCATCCACATGAGCTGGTCTCCCAACTGGTTGATCAGCCGCGGAACGCCGCCGGTCGCTTCGTGGATCGCGACCATGGCGTCGGCAGCAAGCACCGTTTCGGGCGACTTGCCGGCCGCGGCCAACTGGGCCCGCAGGTACTGCACGGTCTCGCTGCGCTCCAGCGGAGCGAGATAACATCGCGTCGCAGCCCGCTGGCTGAACGCTTCGAGCTGCGGATCGGCGAACCGCTCCTCAAGCTGCGGTCCGCCGGCCAGCACCACCGTCACCAGCGGCGCTCCGGCCGCGGCGAGATTGGTCATCGCCCGCAACTCGTCCAACAGCCGCACCGGCAGGGCGTGGGCTTCGTCGACCAACAGCAGCAGGCGCCGCGTCGCCCCGTCGCGCGGGCGGAGGTGCTCCTTCAGCTCAAGTCGCAACTCGCCCTCCTCCATGCCCCGATAGGGGAGTCCCAATTCAAAGAGCAGCATTTGCCACAACGCGCGGCGGGTGCACAGCTGGGCGCCTTGCAGGCGCGCCACCAGGGCCTTGCCGGCAAACTGCGCGGCCAGGACTTCCAACAGGAGCGACTTGCCCGTGCCGGCGGCCCCGATCACCAGGGCGGCCCCTTCGCGCCGGTCAATGCAGCGAGCGACGCGGCGACGGGCGTCCTCAATCGCGGCAGCGGCGAAATAGCGGCTCGCCTCGGGGGCGGCCAGGAAGGGGCGTTGGGCGGGGGCGGCGGGGCGAGTCGTCATCCGTGGCACTCCTGGCGCGCATGCCGTTGCGCGTCGTGCTGCAATTCAAGAAACACCGAGGGTATGTGGTGTTGGATCGGCGAGGGGGCTAAGCTGGCTTCACGACCACCTCGAAGTTTGACCACTGCGCAGGTTTGCGCGGTCGTAACAGTCGCCGACAGTTTACGTAGCCTGCGCCGGTCCCTGCGACTCTGCTAGCACGGCGCTCGCGCACGGCCAGCTAGCGGCTCCGCGCGCCGCCGGCCGCTTCACTTCAACTCACGCCGCTTTCGCCATGTTCCGCATCAAGATCTGCGGCGTGACTACGGTCGCCGACGCTCGAGTCGCCGTCGACGCGGGGGCAGACGCGATCGGGCTGAACTTCTACCCGCGCTCGTCGCGCTGCGTCTCGTTGGAGCAGGCGCGCGAGATCGCCGTCGCAGTCGGCGCCGACGCCCTGGTCGTCGGAGTCTTTGTCAACGAGTCGCCACAGGCGATTGCGAACGTTGCCGCGGAAGTCGGCTTGCATGCCTTGCAACTGCACGGCGACGAGCCGGCCCCGTCGCTGGCGGCGCTGCCGAGCCTGCCGCTCGTTCGCGCTCGCCGCATGGGCGACGGGGGGCTTGCCGAGTTGGCGGCCGACTTGGCCGCCTGCCGCGCCGCGGGGCGAGTCCCCGCGGCGTTGCTCGTCGACGCCCCGGTCGTTGCTGGCCAGTACGGCGGCGGCGGCGAACCGTTTGCCTGGGAGCGACTCGCCGATCGCGGAGAGGAGTTCGCCGGCGTGCCGGTGATTCTCGCCGGCGGGTTGCGGCCCGAAAACGTCGCCCAGGCCGTCGCAGCGGCTCGCCCTGACGGGGTCGACGTCGCAAGCGGCGTCGAGTCCTCCCCGGGCCGCAAAGATGCCGACTTGGTGCGGCGATTCATCGAGACGGCTCGCCAGGCGCTCTCGTCCTGAACGAGCTCCCGCGGCCAAGGCGAGCGGGCGAATTCAACACGCTCTCAAGCGGGGGGCTTGTCTCCCCGGCCGGCGTTACAGGGCGAATCGGAACAACCATGAGGACTCGCGCCCCCTGCTCACTGCCGTAATGATCGCTTCGCGGGCGTTTGTTGACATCCGCAGCCGGCGTCATTAGCTTGGCACGTAGGGTGGCCGGCGTGCGCAAAGCCTGATTTCAACGGGACTTCCGCCGTGCTCCGACCCGCTTCTCGGGACTTGCCGCGGCGCGCACCGTCGCGCCGGTGCATCGAACTTGTGGAACAGAGAGTGTCGCCGCCATGGCCGATCGATTGGGTGATTTTCTCATCAAGAAGGGGATCGTCGGCCCCGAGCAGCTCCAGGAGGCGGAGAAGCTCGCCGCGGCGAAGAAGATCAAGGTCCCGGATGCCATTGTCCAGCTTGGTTACGCCTCGAGCGATCACGTCACCAAGGCGGTCGCAAAGCTGTACGGGTTTGAGTTTTACGATCTGAACAACGTGCCGATCCCCCCGGCGGTGGTCGAGCTCGTCCCCGAGTCGGTCGCCCGCGAGAACGTGGTCATTCCGTTCTCCGAGGAGGACGGCGTGCTCAAGGTCCTGGTCCATGATCCGCAGGACTTCGCCACGATCGAAAAGCTGCAGTTCATCCTCAACCGCCGCATTGAGATCGGCGTGTCGACCAAGGAGAGCATCCTCGAAGCGATCAACCGCAACTACGGCCAGACCGACGGCGAGTCGGCCGACTCGATGCTCCAGGAATTCACTGACACGGCCATCGACTTCACCGAGACCGAAGGGGACGACGCCGGCGGCGGGGGAGACGACGACTCGGTCGACGAAACCAGCGCCCCGGTCGTGCGGCTGGTGCAGTTGATGATCGCCGAGGCCGTGCAATTGCGGGCCTCGGACATTCACGTCGAGCCGTTCGAGGACCGCGTGCGGATCCGCTACCGCATCGACGGGGTGCTGGTCGAACGCGACAGCCCGCCGCGGCGGCTGTTGGGGGCCTTGCTCTCGCGCATCAAGATTCTCGCCCGGATGGACATCGCCGAACGTCGCCGCACCCAGGACGGCCGGATCAAGATCACCGCCGGCGGCAAGGAACTCGACCTGCGGGTCAGCATGCTGCCCACGAACCATGGCCAGTCGTGCGTCATGCGGCTGCTGGACAAGGACAACATCAAGATCGGCGTCCGGCAGTTGGGACTCTCGGAACGCGACTTCAAGACCTTCCGTAACCTCATTCGGCGTCCCAACGGCATTTTCCTGGTCACCGGGCCGACCGGGTCGGGGAAGACGACCACCCTGTACGCAGCGCTCAACGAGCTCAATCGCCCCGACCGCAAAATCATCACCGCTGAGGACCCGGTCGAGTACTACCTTCCCGGGATCAATCAGGTCGAGGTGAAGCACTCGATCGGCCTGGACTTCGCCAAGATCATCAAGGCGATGCTGCGGCAGGCCCCCAACGTGATCCTCGTGGGCGAGATGCGCGACCACGAAACCGCCTCGATGGGCATCCAGGCGTCCCTGACCGGGCACTTGGTGTTCAGCACCCTGCACACCAACGACGCCCCCGGCGCCGTGACCCGCATGGTCGACATCGGGGTGCCGGCCTACCTGGTGGCCGGCTCGGTCATCGGAGTGCTGGCCCAACGGTTGGTGCGAGTCGTCTGCAGCAAGTGCAAACAGCCTCACCAACCCTCCCAAGCCCAACTCGACCTCGCGGGAATCACTCCCGAGATGGCCGCCAGCGCCACCTTCATGAAAGGGGTCGGCTGCAGCCACTGCGGCAAGAAGGGGTACCGCGGACGAATTGGCATCTACGAGCTGATGCTCATGAACTCGAAGGTCCGGGAACTGTCGTTCCAGGGCGCCTCGACCGTGGATATCCGCAAAGCCGCGATCAAGGGGGGGATGACCACGCTCTACGAGGACGGCCTCCTCAAGGCGATGGCCGGCATCACGACGCTCGAGGAAGTCTTCCGCGTCGCCAAGAAGGTCGAGCAGATCTGACCGCTTCGGGAGGTCTCCTGCCGGCCGGACGGCCTGGAGGCGCCCCCCGCCCCCTTGGCCGATCTCGGGGCTCGGCGCATGGCGACGCCGGCCCGGGCGAATTGGCCCCATCCCCTTGAATTGCTTGAGTTTAGCGGCTCTCCCGGGCATAATTGAGCCAGCACCGCGGCGGCGACGAACCTTCGCGCGACGGCCACTCCCTTGATGCGACCGGCCGACCGGAACATCGGCCCGCACGGGTCGTTGCGCGCCTTGCTTGGTCGTCTTGCCTGCGGTCGTCGCTCGTTTTGCACAACCTGTTCGCCGAGGCTGCGGGAAGAGGCTCTCACGGCCGGGCCCGTCGTCGCTCACCCTCCGCGTCGCGCCGCCGGCGCTTCCGCGGCTCGCACCGTCGAGACAGTTACGCCATGGGAACGATTCTCATCGACAAGTTGCTCTCCGCCCAGGTGAAGCAGGGCGCCAGCGACTTGCACATCACCGTCGGGCAGCCCCCCGTGCTGCGCCTGCACGGGCGGATGCAGAAGCTCAAGACGAAGGTCCTGGAGCCGGCCGACACGATGGGGCTGATGAAGAGCATCACCCCGGATCGCTGCCAGCAGGAATTTCAGGAGACCGGCAGCACCGACTTCGGCTTCGCGTTCGGCGACCAGGCGCGGTTCCGCGTCTCGGTCTTCCGCCAGCGCGGCAACGTGGCGATGGTGCTGCGGCAGATCCCCGTCAACCTGATGTCCATGGACCAACTGGCGGTGCCGCCGGTCTTCAAGGAGCTCATCATGCGCCCCCGCGGACTGGTGCTGGTGACCGGGCCGACGGGGTCGGGCAAGAGCACCTCGCTCGCGGCGATGGTCGACCATATCAACAATACGGTCGACCACCACATCATCACGATCGAGGACCCGATCGAGTTCTATCACAATCATAAGAAGTCGACCGTCAACCAACGCGAGGTGGGGGTCGACGTCACCTCGTTCGCCGAGGCGATCCGCCGGGCGTTGCGGCAGGACCCTGACGTGATCCTGGTGGGCGAGCTCCGCGACCTCGAAACGATCGAAGCCGCGATCACCGCGGCCGAAACGGGGCACGTCGTGTTCGGCACGCTCCACACCTCCAGCGCCGCGGGGACGATCAACCGCATCATCGACGTCTTCCCCACGAACCAGCAGGATCAGATCCGCACCCAGCTCGCGACGGCGATCATCGGCATCCTCGCCCAGCAGCTCATCCCCAAAATCGGCGGCGGACGGTGCGCGGCCTTCGAAACGCTGGTGGTCACCCCCGGCATTGCGAACCTCATCCGCGAGAACAAGGTGTTCCGCATCACGTCGGCCATTCAAACCGGCTCGAAGCACGGCATGCAACTGCTCGACGACCACCTGTTCAAGCATTGGCGCGAGGAGCGAGCCACCAAGGAGGACGTCCTCGCCAAGGCGAACAGTCCCGACGACCTCGCCAAGCGAATTGCCGCGGCCGAACGCGGCATCTTCGACGAGGAAGGACCGGGCGAAGAGTCGTGAGTCTCGCGAACATCAGATCTCGACCGCCGCTGCTCCGACGACCGAAGCTCGCACAATAACAAGACCTCCGTCGTACATCTGACCTCCGAACTCTCACCTCTCCGCTCTTCGCATGGCCGTACGTCGCATCGGACAAGTTCTCGTCGACCTGGGGTATCTCTCCGACGATCAGTTGGAGCTGTTGCTCGAGGAACAACACCAACGCCCCGGCCAGCTGTTCGGCCAGGTGGCGATGGACATGGGCCTGATCAACGACGATCAACTCGCCCAGGGGCTGGCCGAGCAGCTTGGACTGCGCGCCGTGGCGTTGCAGGACTTGACGATCGACAAAAAGGTCCTCGCCATGGTCACCGAGCCCATGGCCCAGATGTACCGGATCGTCCCCACCGAGTTCGACGGCAACACGCTCACCGTGGCGATGTGCGATCCGCAGAACTTGGCCGTGCAGGACGAGTTGCGGACCTTCCTGGGCTTTCACATCCGGGTGGTCGTGGCCACCGAGCCGGCGATGCTCAAGAGCCTCGAACGCTACTACGGCGAGAACACCGAGAGCGTCGAGTCGATCGTCGCCGAGTTGGAAAGCGACGACGACCTCGCGCGGGCGGTCGCCGAGGCCGAGGGAAACTCGGTCGATCTGGCCAGCGTCGAGGCGATGGCCGACAGCGCCCCCGTGCGCAAGCTGCTGAACATGGTGCTGCTCTTGGCGATCAAGGACCACGCCAGCGACTTGCACTTCGAGCCGTTCGAGGACGAGTTCCGCATCCGGATCAAGGCGGACGGCGTGTTGTACGAAATGGTCCCCCCGCCGCGGCACTTGGCGTTCGCGATCACGACTCGCATCAAGGTGATGGCCAATCTCGACATCGCCGAGCGGCGCCTGCCGCAGGACGGCCGGATCGAGCTGACCGTCGGCGGCCACCCCGTCGACCTGCGGGTCAGCGTGCTCCCCACGATGTTCGGCGAGAGCGTCGTCATGCGGGTGCTCGACCGGTCGGTCGTGTCGCTTGACCTGCGCAACGTGGGGTTGAACGAGGCCACGATGGCCTCGTTCCGCGAGGTGATCAGCAAGCCCAACGGCATCGTGCTGGTGACCGGGCCGACCGGTTCGGGCAAGACGACCACCCTTTACTCGGCCCTCAACGAGCTGAATACGATCGAGGACAAGATCATCACGACCGAGGACCCGGTCGAGTACGACATGGAAGGGATCATCCAGGTGCCGATCGACGCCTCGATCGGCAACTCGTTCGCCCAATGCCTGCGGGCCATTTTGCGGCAGGATCCCGACAAGATCCTCGTCGGCGAGATCCGCGACTTGGAAACGGCCGAAATCGCGGTCCAGGCGTCGCTGACCGGGCACATGGTGTTCAGCACCTTGCACACGAACGACGCCCCCAGCACCGTCACTCGGCTGCGGGATATGGGCGTTCCGACGTTTCTCATCACCGCGACGGTCGAGGCGATTCTCGCCCAGCGGCTGGTCCGCCGGGTCTGCATGAAGTGCCGGGAGGAGTACACCCCGGGTCGCGAAATCATGGACGACCTCGAACTTACCGCCCAAGATATCAAGGGGAAGAAGTTCTATCGTGGCTCCGGTTGCGAAACTTGCAATAATACCGGATACAAGGGTCGCGTCGGGCTGTTCGAGCTCATGATCATGAACAACGAGCTCCGCGAGATGATCATGCGCAACGCCAGCACCGACGAACTTCGCGAGGCAGCCCGCAAGAGCGGAATGGTCACGCTCCGAGACGCCGGACTGCGATCCATGTTCGATGGCACCACCACCGCCGACGAAGTCATCCGCGAGACGATTATGGAAGCGTGAGCCGGGCTCGTAGCCGCCCGCATAAAGGCTCGTTGATCAGACGGGAGACTCATCAAAGAACGGAACAAGCGGTTTGGCCGATTGCTTACGGCCAGAGACTAGAAGTCGGCTTGCTTCCGCAGGAACGTCGCTATGCCAACCTTCCAATTCGAGGCGATGGACTCGACCGGGGCCGAGATCAAGGACGTGATCGACGCCGCGACCGAGGAAGATGCGCAAGCGACGATCCGCCAGATGGGGTACTTCGTCACGAAGATCTCCGTCAAAAAGGCGCGCAAAAAGGCCGAATCGGCCGGTCGGGGCAAGAAGAAACGCGGCTTCGTCTTCGGCGGCGTAAGGAGCAAGGATCTCACGGCGTTCACCCGGCAGTTGTCGATCCTTCAGGACGCCGGCTTGCCGATCCTGCGGAGCTTGCGCATCCTCGGCGAACAGGCCAAGCCGGGCCGGCTCAAGTACTCGCTCGAAGACACCTGCGAGGCGATCGAATCGGGCGACACCCTCAGCGAAGCGATGGCCAAAAGCCCCAAGTGCTTCGATCGCCTGTACGTCAACATGATCAAGGCGGGCGAAGCGGGCGGCGCCCTCGAACTCATCTTGCAGCGGCTCGCCGACTTCAAGGAACGGGCCGAGTCGCTCAAGCGCAAAGTCAAGGGCGCCATGATCTACCCGGTCATGGTCGTCAATGTGGCCGTGGGCATCTTGACGTTCATCATGATCAGCATCGTCCCGTCGTTCGTCGAGATCTTCGCCGACTTCGACCTCGACTTGCCGGCGATGACCGTCTACCTCATCGCCGTGGCCGAGTGGTGCCAGGAGTATTGGTACTTGATTCCCGGCATCCCGATGTCGATCTGGCTGATGGTCAAGCTCATCCGCAAGTTCAAAGCGGGTCGGATGGGCTGGGATCAGTACATCATCAAGGTGCCGATCTTCGGTGCGTTGATTGAAAAGAACATCATGGCCCGCACCTCTCGGACCCTGGGAACGCTGATCGCCTCGGGGGTGCCGATCCTCGAAGCCCTGACGATCACGCGCGAGACCTCCGGCAACGCCGTGTTCGAGAAGATGTTCAGCAAGATCTCCGAGCGGATCCGCGATGGGGACGCCATCGCCCAGCCGATGAAGGAGAACTCGAAGCTGAGCTTCCACCCGGTTGCCCTGTTCTTCTGGATCACGTCGATCCCGCTCATCGGCGCCCTGATCTACATGATGAAGTACCGTCAGCGGATCGTCGACGACATCGTCGTGAACATGGTCGACGTCGGTGAAGAGACGGGCGAACTCGACACGATGCTCTACAAGGTGGCCGACACCTACGACGAAGAAGTGGCGGTCCTCACCGACGGGCTCACGAAACTGATGGAACCGCTGCTGATTATCTTCCTCGGCGGGGCGGTCGGGTTCATCGTCGTGGCGTTGTTCCTGCCGCTTGTCGACCTCATCAACGGCCTGAGCGGTTGACGCGGAGTCCCCGCTCGTGGAGTCTCGCGGCCCCGGAAGCGCCGCGGGCGCCCTCCCTGACAAACGCCCCCCAAGTCGCCATACTGGGGGGCGTTTTCGTTCCCATGAGCCGCCGGCGACCTGCCGCCGAGGCCTCGATCGAGCTTCCTCGGGGGCATGCGCCCGCCGCTCGTTTTCGAGTCTTGGGACAGAGTCAAAAGCCCGTTCTGCGTCCCCCGCCAGGAGCCCTCCCGATGTCGACAACGCCCGCTGCCATGGAAGCCTTTCTCGCCCAACTGCTTGCCGGACGCGAGGCGGCCCGCGGGCGGACGCTCAACGACTATTTGGCGGCGATCCCGAGGCTCGATGCCCTGGCCGACGTCCCCAGCGGCACGCCCGTGCTGGTCCGCGGCGACGTCGACGCCAAGCCCGGCGATGCGATCGGCAAAGGCGACATTCGCCTGCGGTCGATGGTCGAGACGCTCAAGTTCGGCCGCGACCGGGGTTGGAAGCAAGTGATCTTCGGCCACATCGGCCGCGACCCCGCCGGCACGCTCGCCAAAGTGGCCAAACGGATTGGCGAGCTTTTGGGCTGCGACGTCCCGCTGGTGACGGACTGGCTCGACGAGGCGACCGGCGCCGTCTCCGACGCCGTGCAGCAGCAGATCGCCGCCGCTCCCGCTGGCGCCGTGCTCGTGCTGGAAAATACGCGGCGGTACGACATTGAGCGGGTGCTGTGGAAGGCCAAGCCCGCCGATGCCGCCCAGCACGCTCCGGCTCTCGCGACGCTGGCCAATTCGCTGGCCGAGAAGGTGGCCAAGGTCTACGTCAACGAAGCCCTGTCGGCCGGCAGCCTCGACTCGTCGACCGTCGCCGTTCCGCTGGCGATGGACCGGATCGCTCTCGGCAAGTACGTGGCCGGCGAGTTCGACGGCCCGATGCAGCAGTGTCTCAAGACGCAATTGGTCGTGTTCAGCGGGTTGAAGATCGACAAGCTCGACGACCTCGAGGCGATGATCGGCCGCGGCACGATCCGCACCGTGTTCGCCGCGGGCTCGCTGGCGATGGCCCTCCGCAAGGCAATCGGCGAACTCGACGGCGCACCAGCCTGCATCGGCGTCGCCGAGGACCCGGCGCACAGCGACAAGCCGTACTACATTCCCCCGGCGCGGGTTGAGCAGGCGAAGCGAATGGTCGCCGAGGGACGGACCAAGGGGATCGAGTTCGTCGTGCCGGTCGACTCGGTCGTCGAGGACGGTTCGATCGTGGACGTGCTGCAGCCGACCCAGCAGCAGTTCGACATCGGTCCCAAGTCCAACGCCCTGTTCGAGCAGAAGGCGGGCGAGTTCATCGCCAAGCACGGCGCCGGGGCGGTTGCGTTCCACAACGGAGTGTTCGGCATGTTCGAAGACCCGCGATTCGAGAACGGCACGAAGAACTTTATTCCCCAGCTCAAGCGGCTCAAAGACGCGGGGGCGCTCGTCTACGTCGGCGGCGGCGAGGGGGGGAAGGCCCTCGAGAAGTACGGCCAAGAGGATTGGGTCACCCACGTCTTCACCGCGGGAGGGACGGTGCTGAACGCCTTGGGGAGCGAACCTGTGCCCTATCTGGTGACGCTCGAAGCCGCCGCGAAGCAGGCCTGCGAATCAGCGTGATGCGGGCGCTCGACTGGAACCGCGCACGACGCGCGCACGACCCGAGAATCGCCGTCTCGCGCCGGGGCCTGCCAGGCGTTGCGTCCATGTCGCATAGCTTCGCGCGTTTCACGATTCCTTAAACTCAGCCCTCGTCCAGCGCCCGGATTGCCGTCCCCATGCACGACCCAGCGACGCTCAAGACGCTCGTGCGGCAACAGCTTGAAAGCCTCGCGGCGGCGGGGGTCGAGGCGTTGCCGCACGCCGTTGCAGCGTCTCCAGCCGTCGCCCCGTCCCGCACACCGGCGTCGCCCGGTCGCCCCGCTTCACCCCAGCAGGAAGCCGTCATGCCTCGGGCCAAGCGTTCGCAGCCTGCCAAGTCGTCTGCCGTCGCGGTCGACGATGCGACGATCGCCGCGGCCCCGTCGCTGGAGGTGCTGCGCGAGCTTGTGGCCGATTGCACCCGCTGCAGCGAGCTGGCGACGACCCGCACGCAGACGGTATTCGGCGTCGGCAATCCGCGGGCGAAGCTCTGCCTGCTGGGCGAGGCGCCAGGCGCCGACGAAGACCGCCTCGGCGAGCCGTTCGTCGGCCGAGCCGGGCAACTGCTGACCAAGATCCTCGAAGCCTGCAAGCTCACCCGCGACGAAGTCTACATCCTGAACGTGCTTAAGTGTCGCCCGCCGGGCAATCGCAACCCTGAGCCGGACGAAGCGTGCCGCTGCCGCCCCTATCTTGATCGCCAGCTGGCCTTGATCGACCCCGGCTTCATTTGCTGCTTGGGCGCCGTTGCCGCGAAGAACCTGCTCGACACGCAAGAGGCCATCGGCAAACTGCGCGGCAAAGTGCTCGACTATCGCGGGATCAAGGTCGTCTGCACGTACCACCCCGCCTACCTGCTGCGCAACCCCGCGGCGAAGGGCGCCACGTGGGACGACATGAAGCTGCTGTTGCGCACCATGGGCCGGCCGGTCGACTGAGCCGAACTCGGTCGGGGGAAGGACCCGCGAATCGCGACGAGGCAGGATGTCAGCGAGTCGCGGCCGCGCGGCCGCGCCAGGAATTGCTTCCGGCCGGTTCCGTCGCGCTCGCCGGCCGGACGCCGGACGGCACGTCCGCGGGGGTCGCGACCGGGCCGGTCGACCAACCGCCCGGGGCCGTCGTCGCGAATCCTCGCGACAGCGGGCCAATCGGCGTCGCAGCCTTGCGCCACGTCGGCTCGTCGGTCGTCGCCGCGGCCGATTTCGTTGGTGTGTCGAGGCGGCGCGCCGGCCGGTCGGTCGGAATCGGCTTCGCAATCGGTTCGGCGTCGACGGTTCGCGTAGGAGCCGCCGACAGGGCCTCGTCGAGCGACGCGAGTGCGCCGGCGTCGACGACCGCCTTGGCCAGCAGCTTGGTCCCGTCCTCCTGGACGATCCGCGCCCAGGCCTGCACGGGTCCCGCGGGAAGTTGCGCCCCGCGGAGCGGCAGTTCAAAGTGAAGCCCCGCCCCGAGCGCCGATTCTTGCCAAGCCGTCGCTGCTTCCTCCTGCGAGAAGTCCCACCGGCGAATCGACTCGAACGACCCCGGAGCGTCTTCGCGCAGCAGCATGATCGAAGTCGCCTCGATCGCCGTCGCCGGGCGGCCGTGGATGTCGACCGCTTCGACGACCACGAACAGACTCTGCGGCTCGGCGCCGTCCGAGCCCGCGTCGTCGCGGAGGAGGTGACGCACGACCAATTGAACCGGCGCCCCGGCGACGAGCGGCGATTCTTCCTCGGGATTCGCCGCCGTGAGTTGCAGTGCGTCGGGGGCGCGGACGAGCGCGGCATCCTCCGCCGCGAGCAAGGCGGAACCGTCCTCCGGCGGCAGGTCGTCGGCCGCAGGGTCGGGCAAGACCAACGCCAAGTCCCCGAAGCCTTCCGGTTCGTCCCCAGGCGTCGCGGCGTAGCTCGGCGCCGTCTCAAGCGGTCGGGCGTCGCTCGTCGGACCGATCTCCAGTTCCGGCGCTTCCAACTCCTCCGGCGAGAAGTTCTCGGGGAGCAACTCTTCCGCGGGCGCATCGAGCTCCTCGGGCGCCGCGTCGGGGAGCTCCGTTTCGGGGAGTTCGAACTCGGGCGCGGTCGGAGCCGGATCTGTCGGCGTCGTGCGCGGTCGCGGCGTCGGAGCGGGCGTCGCCGCCTTGGCGTTCGCTCGCGGCGCCGGGGCGTCCTCGGCCAGCGTCGGCTCAGGCAGGGGCCGCTTCGACGGCGGAGATTTCTTCGTTCCGTTGGTCGCGGCGTTCGGATTCGCGCACCGGCACTCGCGCAGCTTTTCGGAGTAGGTGAGGAGATTGTCCTCGAGTTCGTAGATATAGTCCTCCTGCTGCCGCAGCTCGCGTTCGAGCAGATCGAGCTGCGCGGTGTTGACCCCGCGACATCCCGTCGCCGCGCTCAGCACGGCCAACGCCCAGCAAATCCGTCGGCGGACCGGTCGCGGGAGAGCCGACGGAGACGTTCGATCGTCGCGATTCACAAAAGCCATGGCTGGCAGACTCGCAGCAGGGACGGTCGTCGCTTGCGCCGCAGGCGCAGCGATTCAGGGCGGGAGGAATAGAAAAACCGCTGCTGGGAGTCAACGGCGCTGAGCAGCGAGTGCTAGCACTCGGGCGCCGGCGTGACCTCAAAACTCGGACTCCGGCGGCGAGAGCATCGTCTGCAGCCGGACGCGGCATGATCCTGTTCTTGGTAGAAAATGGGCCGCGGTTTCGTGTAGAACAATCGCCGGCGAAAGCGCGGGGGACGGCGCGCAGCAAAGCGAGAATCGCTTGAAACGCCGGGGGCATTTTGCTCGACTGGCTGCGAGTTTTGCTGGCAAAACGCCCGCCCGGGGACCGCCGAGCTCGGTCGTAAACCCTTTGCGATCAAGCAGTAAGGCAATTCGCCATCGCGTGGTGCAGCGGAGTTTTGCACCGAAGAATCGAGTTCGGCCGCCTTGGCCAATGTGCAAAAAGGCCCTCGCCGCCGCTGCGTCGTCCCGCGCCGAACCTTGCCTACGATTCCTTGAGCGCTGCAACCAACTCGACGAGCGCCTTCTTCCCGTCGCCGAACAGCATGAGGCAGTTGTCGGCGGCGAACAGCGGATTGGGGATCCCCGCGAAGCCGGGGCTGAGGCTCCGTTTGACCACGACCACCGTGCGGGCTTCGCCGACGTTCAGGATCGGCATTCCCGCGATGGGGCTCGTGGGGTCGGTGTTCGCCAGCGGGTTGACCACGTCGTTGGCGCCGATCACGATCGCCACGTCGCACTGGGCGAACGTCGGGTTGACTTCGTCCATCTCTTTGAGCTGGTCGTACGGCACGTCGGCCTCGGCCAACAGCACGTTCATGTGCCCCGGCATGCGGCCCGCGACGGGGTGGATGGCGTACTCGACGGTCGCCCCCTTCGCTTCCAGCAGGTTGGCCAGTTCGCGCACCGTGTGTTGCGCCTGAGCGACCGCCAAGCCGTAGCCTGGCACGACGACGACTCGCTGGACGCCGTCGAGCAGCATCGCGAGCTCCTCGGGCGAGGTTCGCTTGATCTTGCCGGCATAGACTTCGTCGTCGGTGGGGCCCGTGCCGCTGGCTTCCATCTTGCCGAACAGCACGTTGGCGAGCGAGCGATTCATCGCCTTGCACATGATCTTGGTCAGGATGAGTCCCGACGCCCCCACGAGCGAGCCGGCGATGATCAGCACGTTGTTGTCGATCACGAACCCCGCGGCCGCGGCCGCCAGACCCGAGTAGCTGTTCAACAGCGCGATGACCACGGGCATGTCGGCCCCGCCGATCGGCGTGGTGAGCAGCACCCCCAGGACGAACGACAGCAGCACGATCGCAAAGTACTCCCACCCCGTGCCGTCGGTCATCTCCAGGCACAGCAGCACGGCCACGCCGACCAACAGGGCGTTGACGAGTTGCTGGCCCCCAAAGCTCCATGGCTTCTTGAATTGCGGCAATTCTTGCAATTTGCCTGCCGCGACGAGCGAACCGGTGAAGGTGACGGCGCCGATCAGCCCCGTCAGCCCGGCGAACAGCCCCGCGGTCTCGGGCGAGTCGGAGCTGCTCGTGGGATGGATGATCTCGGCTCCGGCGACCAACACCGAGGCGATCCCGCCGAACCCGTTCAACAGCGCCACCATCTGCGGCATCTGGGTCATCTGGATCTTGATCGCCATGAAGATCCCGATGCCGCCGCCGACGAGCATTCCCGCGATCCACACCGCAGGGGGAGCGCCGGAAATGGTCAGCGTGACCACGACGGCGATCAACATGCCGATCGCCCCCAGCAGGTTGCCGCGCACGGCGGTCCGCGGGTGGGTCATCCCCTTGATGCCAAGGATGAACAGAATCGAGGCGACGAGGTACCCGACGTTGGCCACGCGGACGGCTCCGGCGGCCTCGATTGCTTCCTCGACCTTCTCCAGGGCGTCGGCGGCGGGTTTCGCCAGTTCAGTCGCGGCGGCAAGCAAGGGGGAGAACATTTCGAACATGGCGTGCGCGACCATCAGGTAAGGCGAGCGGGAGGCGTCGTCAGGCGGTATGAGGGTCTGCGCCCTCCGTCGACCGCTATTTCTTCTTGAACATTCCCAACATGCGATTCGTCACCAAGAACCCGCCGACGACGTTGATCATGGCGAACACGACGGCAAAAAAGCCGAGGACGTTGGCCGCCCAGCCGCCGCCGGCGAGCACCGCCCCCACGAGCGTAATGCCGCTGATTGCGTTCGAGCCGCTCATCAACGGCGTGTGCAAGGTCGGAGGCACCTTGGTGATGATCTCGAAGCCGACGAACACGGCCAAAGCGAAGATCGTCAGTGCAGTAATGAGGTCCATGGCGGGAAGGACAGGGTGATTGGTGGTTGGTGATTGTTGGGGCGGGCTGCGGCGTTGGGCGCCGAGTCGCTCGCGCTCGGCGCCAATCGCAAATAACCGGTCGCTTACGTCGCCAGATGCTCCGCCGGCGGAGTCGTCTCCGGCAGGACCAGCGGTCCCAGGCCGAGCGTTTCGCGGATGCGGGCGTTCTGCACTTGGCCGTCTTTGGCGGCCAGGGTGTCGCGAATCACCTCGTCGCCGAGGTTGACGTCGAGTTCGCCGTTCTGCATCAAGAGCCCCAACAGCGTCGCCACGTTCTTGGCGAACATCTGGCTGGCGTGCTGGGGGACTTCGCTGGGAAGATTCGTCGGCCCCAGGATCGTCACGCCGTGGACGACGGCGGTTTGGTCGGGGCAGGTGAGGCCGCAGTTGCCGCCCCGTTCGGCCGCCAAGTCGACGATGACCGAGCCGGGCCGCATTCGCTCGACCGCCGAGTCGGTGATCAATCGCGGCGAAGGCCGCCCCGGGATCGCGGCGGTCGAGATGCAAACGTCGCATTCCGCGATCACGTCGGCCAGCAGGTCGCGCTGACGCTGCTGCTGCTCCTCGCTGAGTTGCTTGGCGTAACCCCCTTTGTCTTCACTGCCGGAGGTGTCGAGCGGCAGTTCGACGAACTTCGCTCCCAGCGATTCGATTTGCTCCTTCACGACGGGCCGCACGTCGTACCCCAGCACGACGGCGCCCAGTCGCCGGGCCGAGGCGATCGCCTGCAACCCCGCGACCCCGGCGCCGATCACCAGCACCTTGGCCGGGGTCAACGTGCCTGCGGCGGTCATCAGCATGGGGAACATCTTCGGCAGGTGATTCGCCGCCAGCAGCACGGCCTTGTAACCGGCGATCGTGGCCATCGACGACAGCACGTCCATGCTCTGGGCCCGCGTGATCCGCGGGATCAGCTCGAGCCCGAACAGCGTGACGCCGCGGTCGGCGAGGTCCTTCACCGCGGCGGGATTTCCCAGCGGATCGCACATGCCGATGACGACCTGCCCGCGGCGAAACAGTTCAAGATCGCTGCGTCCCGCGTCGGGATTGGCCCCCAGAGCGCGGACCTGCAGCACGACGTCGGCCGCGGCGATCGCCGCAGCCCGATCGGCGGCCAACTCGGCCCCTTTGTCCAGGTACTCTTGATCGGGCAGATCGGCGCCCGCGCCGGCGCCCGGTTCCATGACCACCGTCAGGCCCAGCTTGGCGAGCGCAGGCAAGACGGCGGGGACCAGGGCGACTCGACGCTCGCCGGGAAACGTCTCGCGAAGGAGGGCGGCTTTCATCGACACTTCGGCGCGGGAGGAACGACGGACGCGGTTCGGCCACGGCGCAACGAGTCGTGCGCTCGAGCGCGCCGGGGGGCGATTCCCCCGTCGACGCGGCCCGCATTGTTTCACACCCGGGGGGGCGGGCGAAAGGGGGGCGAACCCGCCCCGCAAGAATCGCTCCTCGCGACTCTCGCCCGAACGACGACCGCCCCGCAAGCCGAGGCGGAATTATCGCAAGAGAAGAGCCCCCGGCCGTGGGATCGGCCGCGGTTCATCGAGCGAGAAGACGCACGGGGCGACGACCAGCACCTCGGCGCCGCCTGCGTATCCGACGAGCCTTTGGGTCGGTTGGGGCACGATCAGCCCGGCTGCGACGACCTCGTCCCCCAGTCGCCCCCGCCCGTTTTCGCCGAGTACCGCCGCGATTTGCGCCTGGTCGCCGTCGCCCATCACCAACTCGTACTCGGTCCACGGTCCGCGGGCGTGCAGGTCGCGCACCCGGCCGCGGACGACGACGCCGGCCGTCGATCGCTTGTCGTAGGCGAGCCACTGCCCGGCGACCTGCGCGATGACGCCTGCTCGCTCGGCTTCGCTCCCGGCCCGGCGAAAGAGCTCCTTGGCGAGCATCCGCTGCGTGACTGCTGCGTTGGGATCGTCGCTGGTTGCGGCCAGGGTCGCGCGCTCGGCGAGCTGCGCCAGGGCCACGTACGCCCGGCCGGTGCGACCGGCGGCTTCGGTGTTGCTCAGATCGCCGGCCAGGAAATCGGGGAGCGCTCGCTCGGCCGTTGCGACAGCCGCGGCGAGCTCCGCCAGTTCGCACCGCGAGGCGTCCAGGGCCGTCGCCGCCAGATCCTCCAGTTCGGGGATCGGTTCGGCGTGCGAGCCGATCGTCGTCGGCGTTTCTGCGAGTCCTCCAGCGGATTCGGCTGCCAGGGGGGACGTCGACTCGACGGCCAACGACGCGGTCGCCGCTTCGACCGCGGCATCGGGCCGCAACTCAGCCAACGGCGCCGCGACGACCGGCGGTTCCGACTCGATCGCCGGTTCCTCGGCGCCGAAGTCATTTCCACCGACGGCGAGCAATTTCTCGCTCGCGATCTCGGGCCCCGCGGCGGAACGCATCGCGGGGGGGAGCATCGACTCGGGCAGCACTGTCGCCAATTGCAGCAGGTCTGCCTGTCGCCCGCCGATCCAAAGCATGAGGTACCCGCCGGCGAGCGTCCCGACGGCGCCGAACAGAACGACCCCGACGAGCGTTCGCACCCAACTGCCGCGAACTCGCCGTCGGGGGCGCCCCACGGCGATCGGCTTCGACAGCGTCACCGCATCAGCCGCTTCCGCGGGCCGGGCGGCGAGGGCCGCGCTCAGGTTGAGTTCCGCCGGCGCTTCGTCCGCGAGGAGTTCCTCAATCTCCGAGGCGTCGGCGTTGAGACGGAACGCGCCGAGCGCCTCGCTGACGGCCGGGATCGACTCCGGTTCCGGCGCCGCCTCGGACGAGGCCGACTGGCGAGCGAAGTCGCGCAGCGAATCGCCGACATCGTCCCGTGCCGCCGTCGCCAGCGGCTCGCAGGGCGTCTCCTCGGCCGGCTGCGATCCTCTAGCGCCGAGGTCGAGGGCTGCGCGGCCGTTGGCGGACGACTTCGATCGCAGTTCGGCAAGCAGCGAGTCAATCTCCTCGGCCGCTTCCCGCTGCGCGTCGGTTTGATCAGGATCCTCCTCCCCGGCCGCGGCGCCGGCGTTCGTTCTTCCTTTGACCGGATCGGCCGAGTCAGCGGCGTCGGCTGATTCGAACTCTGCCGCGATGAATGGCGATGCTTCGTCGGCCAAGGGATTGATCGAGGGTTTCCCCGTCTCGGTCTCGTTGTCGGCGGCAGGGGCGTCGCAGGTTGCGGGGTCGACGTCTTCCAGCCACTGCGAGAAGTCGCGGTTCGGCGAGTCGCCGAGCACGGCCGGCGCCGAAGTGAGGGATCGCAGGCGAGCTGAGAGACTCTCCAGCGGGTCGGCGCTCAGCAGCGAGTCGCCTGCCGACTGCGTCGCCGGCTCCGTCTCGACCGGCGCAGGTCGCGAAACGATCCGCGCCAGAGGCGCACGACGCACCGCGGCGGCGTCTCGCGCGAACTTGCCGCCGCACACAGGGCACTCCAGCGTCGCCTCGTCCGGGGCGTCGTCGGGAAGCGCCAACTCGGTCGAGCAGCGCGGGCATCCGCAGATCATCGTCATGGCGAGGAATTCCATTCGCGCGAATTGCTGCTGGATCTCTTGGGCAAGTGCGGCCCCCGTCCCGGAGCGAAGCCGCGGATGCCGTCATCCAGCCCGGCAGTTGTATTCTAGCAGCCTCGTCTTCGTGCGCCGGGGCCGAATTGCCCTGTCGACCCCCGGCGCCAGCATCTCGAATTCGGGTCGAGGCGGTCGCTTGCTTTCCCAGCCGTTACAACCGATACAGCTCGCTGTACTTAGCCGTGCATTGCCCGAGCCAGTCGGCGTGCGACAGCGGCTTGCCGGTGATCCGCTCGGCGAGCTGCGCGGCCGAGTAGCGCCGACCATGGCGGTGAATGTTCGCGCGGAGCCATTCCAACAGCGGCGCGAACTCGCCGCGGGCGAACATCGTCGGCAGGTCGCCCAAATCGCGCTCCGCCTGGGCGAAGAACTGAGCCGCGTAAAGATTGCCCAGCGCGTACGTGGGGAAGTAGCCGAACGCACCGCCGCTCCAGTGAACGTCCTGCAGCACTCCCTGGGCGTCGTTGGGGGGAGTGACGCCGAGATAACTCTCGTACGCGGCCCGCCACGCGTCCGGCAAATCGCGCGCGGCGAGCCGGCCCTCGATCAACTGTCGCTCCAGATCGAACCGGATGCAGATGTGCAGGTTGTAGGTCACCTCGTCCGCGTCGACGCGAATCAGCGACGGCGCCACGGCGTTCACCGCGCCGTAGAACTCGTCGACCCCGGCGTCGGCGAGCGCCGGAAACCGCGCCGCCGCGCGGGGGAGCATGGACTGCCAGAACGCCCGACTTCGGGCGACTTGGTTTTCCCACATCCGCGACTGCGACTCGTGAATCCCCAGCGAGGTCGCCTCGCCCAGCGGCAGGCCGAACTGCTCGGCGGGGAGCCCCTGCTCGTACAGACCATGCCCCGCCTCGTGGAGGATGCTGAAAAACGCATCGCCGAAATCGTTGCGGCGGTACCGCGTCGTGAGTCGCACGTCGCGCGGGCCCGAGGTGGAACAGAACGGGTGGACCGTCCTATCGAGCCGGCCGGCGTTGAAATCGAACCCGATCGCCGCGGCCGCCTCGATTCCGAACGCTTCTTGCGCGTCTTCGGGAAAGTCGCGCTGCAGCACGTCGGACTGCGGTCCGCGATCGCTGCCGACGATCTGGTCGACCAGCGGCGCCAGGGCGTCGCGCAAGCCCTCCAACACGCGCGCCACGTTGGCGGTCGTCTCGCCCGGTTCGAATTCGTCGAGCAGCGGGTCGTACGGAGTGGCGTCGTAACCGAGCGCCGAAGCCTGCTCGCGCTTCAGGGCGAGCGTCTGATCGAGCACCGGCAGGAACATTGCAAAGTCGTCGGCCCCCCGAGCCTCGGCCCAGATCTGCTGCCCCCGAACGCTCAGCCGCGACAACTCCTCGACCAGTTCCTGCGGCAACTTCGTCTCGCGTTGGTAGTCGCGGCGCATCAGTCGGATGATCGCCCCCGCATCGCTGTCGGGATCGGCCGCGAGCGGCGAGTCGGCGAGCGTCGCCAGCCACTCGCCCCGCACTGGGTCGATTTGTCGGCGATGGATTTCTCCGGCCAGGAAGGCGACCTGCTCAGCCCGATAGTCTCCCCCCGCGGGCGGGAGCTTCGTCCGCTCGTCCCATTCCAACAGGCCCACGACGCTCCTCAGAAGCCCTGTCTGGCGGGCGTGAGAACATAGTTGGTCGAACAACTCGGCAGGAGCAGGCATGCTGGACATGGGGGCAAGGGCTTTGTGACGGGGGAGTGCGAGCAGCGCGGGCTCTCACCCTACGGCGCCTCGCCCGGTCCGACAATGCCGCGGCAGCCGTCGCCCAGCCGTCGCGAGGGCAAGGTCCTCGGTCGTACCTGCTGGCGGCGGTTCTGCGGGGCGCGGCATTGAGACTTGCGACTGCTACAATGCACCGGCCCGACCGGTTGCGCGCGACGCAGGCAAGCTCCATCCCCCGCGGACAGGTTCCCGATGCTCGATATCCTGGTGATCGCTCCCCATCCCGACGACGCCGAATTGGGGGCCGGCGGGGCCATGCTCAAGTGGAAAGCCGAGGGTTTGCGCGTCGGGGTCCTCGATCTCACCACGGGCGAGCCGACTCCGCACGGCTCGTCGGAGATCCGTGCTCGCGAGACGGCCGCGGCCACCGCGATCCTGGGGCTCGAGTGGCGGGGCAATCTGGGCCTCCCCAATCGCAGCCTGCAACCGACGCTCGAGGCTCGGGCCCAACTAGCCGGGGTGATCCGTCAGCAGCGCCCGCGGTGGCTGCTGGGGCCGTATTGGGTCGACGCTCATCCCGACCATGTCGCGGCGATCGAACTCGTCGAGGCGGCCCGGTTCTGGGCGAAGCTCACCAAGACCGACCTGCCGGGCAAACCGCACCATCCCGAGCGGATCTACAACTATTACTGCGTCCATCTGAAGCTCGCCCCCCAGCCGGCGTTCGTGCTCGACATTTCCGACGTGTGGGAGCAGAAGGCCGCGGCGATCGCGGCGTACCAGAGCCAGTTTGTCACGGGTCGACCTGTCGACTCGCCGACGTTCCTGGAACGCTTGCGCGACGAAGCGGCGTATTGGGGCAAGACGATCGGCGTTCGCTACGGCGAGCCGTTCACCTGCCGCGAACCGCTGGGATTGGCGACGACGGTCGGGCTGATCTAGCGGTCAGTTCCGAGGGTCGCTCGTGAGCATCCCTAGGCAGGACCCGAGCGAACGATCGGGATCAGCAAGGCGCCGCCGCGAGTCGTTCGCCGCATGGCGCGTTCAAGCGTTGCGTCGTAATGCCGTTGACGACACGTCGGAGCGGAACGCGGCTTCGGGCACCTCGTCGCAGAGTTGCGACAGGGCCGGCGGCAGGGGCAGGGTCCCCAGCGTGGCGAACCTCTCCGCCTCGGCGCGGCCGAACACGAGAAATCGACAGCCGAGCGTTGCGAGCTCGGCAAGCGCTTCGTCACGATCCGCCTCGCCGCCGTAGTACCGCGGCTGGGCGATCCGGGCGATCGTGTCGGCCCCCACGACGAAGACGCACCCCGGGGCGAGGCGGGCCTTTTCGACGAACGTCGGCGCCGCCGTGAGCACCAGCGGCGCTCCCCTGAATTGCTCGGCCCGCGCGGCGATCTCCAGGAAATCGAGCGGCGGCTTGTCGACGTTGGCGATCGACAGCTCGAACGCAACCGGCCGACCGAGCCGCTCGGCCGCGATCGCCGCCATCCGGCGATGCCCCTCGTGGAGCGGGTGGAACGCCCCGGGGAAGAGCGCTCGCGGAGAGCGGCGCGTTCCAAATTCGCTCGCCGCGCGCCAGGTTCCTTGCTCGTCGCAGCAGGCGGCAGCTGCGCGGCCGGCGAGGAGCGCGGCGACCGGCTGCGGGGCGGTCGCTACGCTCGCATCGATCGCTTCGCCGGGCAGCAACAGCGGCGCCAACAGGGCCCCGCGCGACGAGCTCGCCCCGAGGATCGCATCGCCCAGGGCGTCGAGGACCAAAGCCGCCGCGACGATTTCCTCCTCGTCGCGGCTGCGGGCGTCCTTCGTCAGTCCCAGCGAGCGGACCTCGGTCGTCGTCGCCGTCTGCACGGCGACATGGACGCGGTGTGCGCCGCGCTTGGGGCGATCGCTCGCCAAGCTGGCGGTGCAGCCGGCGCCGAGGAGTCGCTCGATCGGCGCCTCGGGCGCCAGCCGGCGGGCTCGCTGCCACGCGGCCATTGCCATGGCGCGGGCGGTTGCGTCGCTGCAGGCTTGCTCGGGCGCGGCGCCGAGCCACGCGGTCAGCGCTGCGGCCGAATAGGGGACGACCGCCTCAAGAACGGTTCGCGACGCACCGGGCGTTTGGGCCAACGCGGCGATCGCCCCGGTTCCTCCCCCGGCGCACGCCAACACGAATTGCCTCCCGTGGGCGTGAATCGCCGCGGAGATCTCGGTTGCGCGGTGCGGATCCCATGCTGAAGTCATCGCATCAGTCGACATGAACGAATAAGCGTCGGGCCGGGGCGAAGCGCCGGCGACGAGGGCCCGGTTCGCCTCGACGCGATCCGCGGGGAGCCGTATGTCGCCAATCCGCAACCTCGTGAGTCCGCAACCCGGGACGATGTTGCCGAAACGCCACGTCCGACGCCAAGTTCGCGGCGGCCGCAACAATCTTCCCGCCCCGGGCAGTCCCCAATTTCCGCAGCATAGTAGGTTTTTAGCAGGGAGACAGCGCCGCTCGGCACGTCCCTTGCCATTTCACGGGGCAGACGCCGTTTTTCGGCGTCCGCCCGCCAGCGCGAGACCGACCGCTCCGTCGACGAACACGTCGACTTGTTTGTCACGGTCTTGTCAGACAGGTATCGCCATGCGGGCCAAGTTGCACCCAAGCGACGAGTGGCTCCGGATGGCCGATGTGGTCGAAATCACCGACCTGGCGGAACTCGATCATTATCGCATGGCGTGGAACGCCCTGCTGCCGGCGACGCCGCGGGCCTCGTTCTTCCACACCTTCGACTGGTTTGCGGCCCAATGGCGTCACGCCGCGGGACCCGACCGGCGGTTTCGCGTGTTGGCAATCCGCTCCGCCGGCTCGATCGTCGGCATCGTGCCGTTGTGCGTCCAGACCGAGCGGTACCGGCTGGGCCGCGTGCGGGTGCTGACCTATCCGCTTGCCGACTGGGGAATGTGGTACGGCCCGATCGGCCCCAACCAAGCGGCCTCGATGCGATTGGCGATGCAGCACGTCCGCAACGCGCCGCGCGATTGGGACTTGCTGGAACTGCGCTGGCTGGACGCCGCCCCCTGCGACCGCAGCGGGGCGGTCGCCTCGCTGCTGGCCGTCGGCATGCCCGCGCGGATGAGTCGGTACCAATCCACCTCGGTCGTCGAGTTTAAGCCGTCGTGGGACGAGTATCTCGCCGGCCGGTCGAGCAAGTGGCGTCATGAGTTGCGCCGGCAGTTGCGCGTCGTCGACGAACTGGGTGACGTGGAGTTCGTGCGGCATCGTCCCGCCGGGGCCGTCCGCGGCGACGCCGACCCGCGTTGGGATTTGTTCGACGATTGCCAGCGCGTCGCCGCCGCTAGTTGGCAGGGTCGGTCGAACTCGGGCAATACGATCTCGCACGGCGACGTCCGCGAGTTTCTCCGCGAGTCCCATGCCGCGGCCGCGCGGCTGGGGATGCTTGACGTGGCGCTGTTGAAAGTCGACGGCGTCCCTGCCGCGTTTGCCTACAACTATTTCTACGACGGCCACGTCGTCGGGCTGCGGATTGGCTACGACAAGAGCGTCTCCGATCGGGGCCTCGGCCGGGCGCTGTTGGCCCATGTGATTCGCGACAGTTGCCGGCGCGGGGACAAGGAGATCGACATGGGTCCCGGGGATTACGACTTCAAACGCCGCTTCCGGACCCGCGTCGAGACGAGCGCCCGCGTGGTCCACTATCCCCCGTTGGCGATGCGTTCGCTGGGAGTGCGGCTGACCCGCTGGCTCAAGACCCAGCCGTTCGTCCAGGACGGGGGAAAGCAACCGGCCGTAGGCGAGCCGTCGGTCGTTTGACGAAGCGGCGGTCGCGACGGCCGTATTGACCCCTGCGGGCAAGGGCGCCTGAGTCGCGTCGGGCGCCGCAGGGGCGAATCCCAACGACGGCTCAGGCGCCTGCCGCGCGAGGCGCCGTCCCCCCTCTTCCCGCGGTCGGGGCGCACGTGGTGCGCAGCCGAACGCGAGCGGCGATGACTTGAGAAGCTCGGCCGTCGAGCGACGGCGGCGAGGCGCTCGAGGGGAGCCGGCGACAATTAGCGAGTTTGCGGCTCGCTGACGTTCTCGGCGTTCATCTCGGCCAGGGCCGCCGCCTCGCGGGCCAGTTTGAATTCCGGCCCAGGGGCGTAGTACTGAACGTCGTCCGATAGATGGTGCGGACTCGGCAACGTCTGTCCGGCGACGTCAATCTGGCAGCCAGTGACCCCCAGGCAACCGCAAGCGAGCATTCCGCCGGCCCACCAGGGCATCCGACGACGAGACGAGGGCGAAGTCGCATTCACAACTACGGCTCCTGGCGAGGAGGGGGCGAGCTCGGCCGGCGCGGCTTGGCCGCGACGGAAAGAGCGACCTAGTGCTTTGCCGACCCAAAAATTGACATGTGTCAAAGCGCTCGTTCCAAACGGCCGCACGGCGGCCGACGAGTTTCGGGCGTTACAATCGTTATCGACCGCGTGACCCGCAAACTTTGACCTGTCCGCTGAATTCTCCCGCTGGACTCTCCCGCTGGCGGCGCCAGCATTTCCCCGGGATGAAGGGTCCGTTCCGGCGTCGACCGCCCCGCTGCAGGGCGAACTGCTAGAATGACCGTGGTCGCCGGGCGTCACTTGTCTGGGTCGATCTCAGCTTTCCGCGCGTCGCTCCCCCGGAACGGAGTTGTGCCGACATGCTAGCAAGAACTCTTCTTTGCGCCCTGGTCACGGCGACAGCCCTGGCGTCGGCGTCCCGGGCGACGGCCCAGGCTGTTTATCGGGACTCGATCCCGGGACAGGCGTACTTTGCCGGGACCGCCTCGCTGTACCGCGGCGATTACCGCGACGCGATCCGTTCGCTCAACTCCGGCGCCCGCGGCGCCATCCAGACGATCAACGCCCGGTGGGTCGATTCGGTCTGCTTCTACGCGATGCTGGGCGAGACGTACTATCACGCCGGGCGGTACCAGGATGCGCTCGCTCAGTTCGACGCCGCCTGCAGTCTGCTGCTGCAGAACCGGCAGTGGCTGTTGCGGGTGCAGTTCGAGCAGTTGACTCCCGACCCGACCGTCGCCCGCCGGGCGGCGCCGTGGGGCGTCACCGGGCGGCAAGTCGTTCCCGCACGGTTCGGCAACACGATGGCGGTCAGCCAGGGCCAGTTCGACAACAGTCAGGCCGTCGCCCAGGGCGGGGTCGTCCAGCAGTTGCAGTTTTGGCAAGTGAACGTCGTCGAGATCATGCGCTGCTCGGCCCTGGCCATCCGCCGCCGCAACGAGATCCTCGGCCCGCTGGCCAAGTACGACAAGCTCTCGGGCGACATGACGCGGCTGTACGCGGGCGGAGGCGGCGCGCCCCCCAACCATTGGTCCAACGCGTGGACTTCGCTGCTGCGCGGAATCGCCCAGGCGGGGGTCGGCGACACGACGCAAGCGGCTCGCTCGCTCGAAGCGGCGGTGCTCGCCGGAGGGCGGTTCGATCACCCCCTCACGGGCCTTGCCCTGTTGGAACAAGGCCGGCTTGCCATGGCAGGGGGCGAACCGCTGGTCGCGGAGAGTCTGCTGGCCGAGGCGAGCTTTTCCGCGTTCCAGTTCAGCGACCCCGCCGTCGTCGACGAGGCGTTTCGCTTGATCGCGATGAATCGTCAGGCCGCTGGAGCGCGGGACGTCAGTCCCTTGTGGCAGCCTGCCGCAGCATGGGCCCGCCGAGATCGGTTCGAACACATCGCCGCGCGCGCCCAATTGGCCGCTGGGGAGGAACTGCTGGTCGTGGGGAATCATGCCGCGGCGGCTTCCGCACTGAAGGACGCTCAGAGCCGCATGCGCGACGCCCGCTCCGGCCAGTTGGGGATCGCCGCGGGGTTGCTCGACGCTCGGCTGCAATACGCTTTGGGGCGCGATTCGGCTGCGGCGGCGTTCAACGCGGCGCTGGCGGCGCAAAGCGACGCCTCGCTCCGCAACTTCCAGATCGCTTTGGCCAATCAGATGTTCGACGCCCAGACCTTGCCGACGCGCGGGGCTCAGGACGTCTACGCCCAAATGCTCGCCGATCCCGGGGCCGCGGATCTGGCCTTTCGGTTCCTTGATGCGCTGGCCGTGATGAAGACCCCGCACGACGCGGCGTTCGATCGCTGGTTCGCCGCGGCGCTGGAGCGAAACAACGTCGGCTATCTGATCGAGGTGGCCGATCGCGCCAAGCGTCGGCGGTACCACCAGCTTCTCCCCTGGGGGGGCCGGATTGACGCCATGCGGTTGGCGACGGCGGCGCCGCTCGGATCGCGCGACCCGCAATCCGCTCAAACGCGGCGCGACTTGCTGGCCGGTTTCCCCGACTTGGCCGCGGCGCTGGCGACCGAGCAGTCGCTCCGCACGCAGATTCAACAGCAATGGCTCCCCGAGCTTGAACTTGACGCCAAACGCCGCCAGACGCGGCTTTGGAAGGAGTACGCCGCGGCGATCGGCGCCCGCGAGCAGGAAGTGGCCGCGGCGGCGTTGACTCGCGTGCCGGTCGACTTCGCCTTCCCCCCGCGGGCCGAGACGGTTCAGGTCCAGCAGCGGCTTCGCCCCGGGCAGGCGATCCTCGTGTTCCACGACAGTCCCGCAGGCCTGTCGGCCATGTTGATGACCTCGAAAACCGCGTCCCATTGGAACTGCGGCCCCGCCGGACGCCTCGGACCCGCGGTCACGCAGTTGCTGCGCGCCCTGGGCAATTACGACGCGAATCGCGAGATCTCGACCGACGAACTGGCCTCCGACGAATGGCACGCGGCGAGCGACAAGGTCTTCGCCGCGTTGTTCGAGGGCGCCCGCCAGCCTCCCCACGCGATCAAGGAACTGGTGATTGTTCCCGACGGCGTCACATGGTACGTGCCGTTCGAGGCGCTCTGGATCGAGGGAGAAGATCGCTCGGCGTCTTGGATTTCTTTCACGCAGATTCGGTACGCCCCGACCGTGGGACTTGCCATCCGGCACGATGGCCCCTGGCGTCGAGTCCAACGAACCGGCGTCGTCCTGGGGAGCCTCTCTCCCGGCAAGACCGTCGAAGAGCAGACCGACGCGGCCGAGATCATCCGCGACGCGGTCACGGGGGCGATCACGCTCGACGGTTCGCTGACGGCGCCGGGATACGTCGCCGGGTCGGCGCTCGACGGGCTGGTCGTGCTGACCGACGTCGACGCGACGTCCGGCGGGCCGCTCGATTGGAATCCCGCGCCGCTCCCTGAGGACCGCCGGGGGGCGCTCGCCGATTGGCTGCTGCTCGCCGGGACGGGGCCGCAGCGGGTCGTTCTCCCCGGGCTTCACACCCTGGCCGAGACGGGGGGGCGCGGCTCGCGGCGAGCCGGTTCGCTCGCGCCGGGCGACGAGCTCTTCGCCGGGAGCTGCGCCCTCGCCTCCGCGGGGGCCGAGACGGTGTTGTTGTCGCGGTGGCGCGTCGGAGGGGATTCGGCGCTGCAACTGGTCCACGATTTTTTGCAGGAAGCGCCCCATTCCGCAGCGGCGGACGCATGGCAGCGGAGCGTGCAACTGGCGATGGAAACCCCTGTCGATCCGGTGAACGAGCTCCGCGTTCGGCAAGGCAAGTCGACGGAACCGCTCACCGCGGCTCACCCGTTCTTTTGGGCCGGTTACATGGTCGTCGACACGGGGTGGCGTCCTGACGAGGATGATGACCAGGTCGAGCCGGCGGACGTCGAGGTTCCGCCCGCAGCGGGGCCTGTCGCCGAAGGCGAGCCGCCGGCCGAGCCCGCACCGGCGGACGCCCCCGCCGCTGCGCCTGCGCAAGGGGATGAAGTCGCCTCCGAAACGCCCCCCGCCCCGGCGAGCGAGTGATCGCGCGCTCGGCTGCGGCGTGGTGCGTTCGATCGCCTTCAAGTTCGAGTTTGGAATTTAGTGCGAGGTTCGGAAGATCGAGCTTCTGAGTCTCGCAACAACGGGGCGCCGGCGGCGATCTTCGCTCACTTTCTTCGTCGCTCAGCCAAGACGATCGTTTCTCCGGGCCTCGCCTCTCGGCAGGTGTTCGCTAATCGTTGCGATCGCGCCAGCACCGCTGAGGATTGGGGCCTTCACACGTTTTTCGCCCTGTTCGGTCCCGCGGGCTGCGGGGAAATTTCGTTGAATCCCTTACCCGGCCGCGATACAGTGAAAAAACGCGTCTGAATGACGACGGGACCGCGCCGCTGCGTTCCCGGCCGCAGCGACTGAAAGGACGGTCATGGAGCAGCTTTCCGCCGATAACGCATTTGCGTCCGTTGAATTCGCCGAGAACCCCGAGCCGCGCGTCCCCTGCGTGCTGATCGTCGATACGTCGACCTCGATGCAGGGCCTCAAGATCGACGAGTTGTGCGTCGGTTTGCGCTGTTACCAGGAAGAGCTGCTCGCCGACACGCTCGCCTGCAAGCGGGTCGAGGTGGCCATCGTCACCTTCGGCGGGCGAGTCCAGCGGGTCGTCGAGTTCACGACCGCCCCGGAACTCAAAATCCCCGCGTTGCAAACGATGGGCCACACCCCCATGGCCGAAGCGATCAACGTGGCTCTTGACATGATCGAACAGCGCAAGGAGTCGTATCGCCAGCACGGCATTGCGTACTATCGCCCTTGGGCGTTCATGATCACCGACGGCGAGCCGAGCGACGACCCGCAGCACGTCGCCCGCCGGATCCAATTGGGCGAGGACGCCAAGTCGTTTTGCTTTTTCGCCGTCGGCGTCGACGGGGCCGACATGGACGTCCTGGCTAAGATCTCGGTCCGGGCGCCGCTCAAGCTGCAGGGGCTCAAGTTCCGCGAGTTGTTCAGTTGGCTCTCGAACTCCCAACAGGCGGTTTCGCGATCCAGCCCCGGCGACGAAGTGCCGCTCGAAGACCCCACCAGCGGCCCCAAAGGTTGGGCGTCGGTGTAACGCCCGGTCAGGCTCGCAACCCGCCAAGCGCGCTGGTCGGTTGGTCGAGCAGTTCCGTCAACCGCCGTCGTCGGCCTCCAGCGGCGCCTGCCGCGCGTCGACAATTCGTTGAATCGCCGCTTGGCGTCCCCGCTCTCCGCCCCGTCGCCCCCGTATGGACCAGGACGAACACCGCTGGCGGTTCCTCGCTCAGAGCGTGACAGGGGCTTCCCATGCCGCGGCCGAATTGCCGTGCCAGGACTCCCATGCCGTGGCGGTGGTGGGCGAAGGCGACGCGGCGGCGCTCGTGGCTTGCGTGGCCGACGGAGCGGGGAGCGCCCCCCACAGCGACCAAGGCTCGGCGATCGCCTGCGAATCGCTCCTGGCGAGCGCCCGGCGGCACTACGCCGAGGCGGGCAGTTTCGCGGAGCTCGACGAACCGACCGTCGTCGCCTGGGTCGCCGAAGCTCGGCAGAACGTCGCACGGCGGGCGGAGGAACTCGCTTGCGACCCTCGCGACTTGGCCACCACGATCTGCGCGGCAGTCGTCGGTCCTGAGCGGGCCGTTTTTTTCCAACTCGGCGACGGGGCGATGGTCGTCTCTCGCCAGGGAGTGCACGGAGTCGTATTTTGGCCCCAGTCGGGGGAATACGCCAACACGACCAACTTTCTCACGGCCGACAAATTCGAGCAGAAGCTCGAGTTCGCCGTCGCCCCGGGCCGCATCGAGGAACTGGCGTTGATGACCGACGGGCTCGAACGGCTGGCCCTGCAGTTCGATGCGCGAACCCCGCATTTGCCGTTCTTCGCCCCGCTGTTCAAGGCGATCGTTTCCGACCAGGACGAAGAGACGCTCGCCGCCGACCTTGCCACGTTCCTCCGCTCCCCTGCCATCGAGTCGAGATCGCATGACGACAAGACCCTCGTCCTCGCAACCCGAAATTAGCGCGCTGCAGCTCGTGCTGGTCGACGGCGCGGGGCGCGAAGTCGTGCTCGGCGACGAGATCGGGCGCGGCGGCGAAGGAACCGTCTTCGAGGTGGTCGGCCGCCCCGAGCTGGCGGCCAAGCTGTACAAGAAGTCCCCCCTGGACGAGGAGCAGACTGCCAAGTTCCGCGCTCTCGTCGCACGCCGGAGCGCCGAGCTAGACAAGATTTCCGCGTGGCCGCAGGGGATGCTGTTCAATCCGGGGGACAACGTCCCGTTGGGGTTGATGATGTCGCGCGTCGTCGGCGCCCGGTCGCTGCACGAATTGTACGGCACGACCAATCGTCGGCGTCACTTCCCCGACGCCCAGTGGCGACATTTGCTGCTCGCGGCCCGCAACATCGCCGCGGCGTTTCACACGCTGCATGACGCGGGGGTCGTGTTGGGGGACGTCAACCAGGGGAACATGCTGGTCGACTCGCAGATGATGGTCCGGCTCATCGACTGCGATTCGTTTCAGATTTCCACGGGCGAACGGCTCTTCACCTGCCCGGTGGGGACTCCGCACTTCACGCCTCCGGAACTGCAGACCCTCAAGCTCCGCGAGGTCGCCCGCACGGTCGAACATGATCGGTTCGGGCTGGCCGTGCTGGTGTTCCACATGCTGTTCGTCGGGCGGCACCCGTACGCGGGGCGGTTTCGTCGCACCGGGGATTTGTCGATCGAGCGGGCGATCGCCGAGCGGCGGTTCGCGTTCTCCCGTGATCGCCACGAAACGCTCGTCGACCCGCCCCCCGCGTCGCTCCATTTGGAGGACCTGCCGCCGGGGCTGGCGGTGTTGTTCGAGACGGCCTTCCGGGGCGAGCCGCGCGAACGGCCTGAGCCGATCGACTGGATTCGAAGTCTCGAGTCGCTGATCAAGGAGTGCAAGCTCTGCTCCTACGACGCGGCCCATGTGTATTACCGAGGGCTCAAAGAGTGCCCGTGGTGTCGGATCGAAGACGCGGGAGGACCGTCGTTCTTCGTCGCCGATGCCGGAGGGACGATGGTCAGCAAGGATCGGCTGGCTGCGCTCGAGCTGAAGATTTCGCGATTGTCGCCGGTGACGTTCCCCGCGGTGCCGGCGACGACCCTCGCCCCTCCCAAGATGGCGCTGGTCAAGGCGGCGACGAAACCGGGGCGGCGAACCGCCGTCGATTGGGCCGTCTACGGACTTGTCGCCGCCTGGGGGCTGTGCCTGGCGGGCACGGGGTGGGGGCTGCTGTTGGCCGCAGGAACGGTCGGTTCGCTTGCCGCGGGCGGCTACCTTGTGTTCGGTCGTCCCGGCAAGGAACGCCGCCTTGCCGCGCATGATCAACGGGCCAAGATCGACGCCGGCTACGAGAAGGCGACCAAGCTGTCGCAAATGATCAAGTCGCGCCACGAGCAGCGGCAAGCGGCGTTCGATCGCATGTCCGAGGAGCTCAAGGCCGAGGCGGCCCGGTATCTGGCCAAGGGAGACAAGCTGCAAAGCGTGATCGCCGAATCCGCCCAAATCCAAAAGGCCGAGTACCTCCGCGGGTTTCTTATCGGCGACGAGTGGCGCTCGATCCCGGGGATGTCGCGAAATCTCGTGACGATCCTCGAATCGTTCGGCGTCGAAAACGCCAACGACGTCGATCCGATGATCCTGCACGGCGTGCCGTACGTCGACGACGAAGCGGTGCTGGAGCTCGTGGCTTGGCGGCGCGACAAGGAACACAGCTTCTCGTTCGCGCCGGATCACGGCGTGACGGTGCAGGATCTGAAGGCTCAGGGCGAGTTGGCCGAGCGGCGATTCAAGGCGTCGCAGGCCCGGCGGATTCTCACGGCCGCCAAGCAGCGCGAGGAGTTCGCCGCGACGGCCCGCGAACAGCTCGCCCGCGAGGTCGCTCAGTACGAGAAGGTCGCCGACGAGTGGCGCGAGCAGGCCAAACGGTTCCGCGATTGGCAATCGAGCCGCCGCAAGCGCGAACGCCAGTTGAACGACAACCCGGCCGTCCTGATCGGCTTGGCCACGGGAATCCCGGCGGTCGCGGCGCTGCTGTGGCTGATGCTAGGGTAGGGGAGAGGACCGCACAGAGGATTCATGATCGACGATTTTCAAAGATCGCAAATCATGAACTTTTTCCCGGGCTCCCTTACATCGCCCCCGCCGCGTTCAGTTCCTCGAGCGTCGTCATGCCCGAGAGGAGTTTGAGCGACGCGTCCTCTTGGAGACTGGGGTGTTTGCATTGTCGGGCGTAGCGGGCGACGTCCCCCTCGGTTCCCCCGGCGACGACCATGCGGGCCAGTTCGGCGTCGATCGGTATCATCTCGAACACCCCGACGCGACCTTTGAACCCCCGGTCGTTGCACGCCGCGCAGCGACCCGGACCGTACACCGTGCGGCCGACCGCCTCGGGCCGTCCGATCGCCGCGGCCTCCTCCTCGCTCAGCGGGCGGGGAACGCGGCATTTTTGGCAGAGCCGGCGGACCAGCCGCTGCGCCACCGCCAATCGCAGCGTCGCCGCCGCCTGATACGGGGCAATCCCCATGTCAACCAGCCGCGTGACGACCCCCGCGGCCGAATTGGCATGCACCGTACTGAACACCAAATGTCCCGTGAGCGCCGCCTTGATCGCCACGTCGGCCGTGATCAGGTCGCGAATCTCGCCGATCATGATCACGTCGGGGTCGCTCCGCAGGATGTTGCGCAGCACGGTTTCGAACTTCACGCGGTCGGAACTGTCGACCTCGATCTGCGCGACGCCGACCATGTCGTACTCGACGGGCTCCTCGACCGTGATGATCCGCCCCGGCTGATACGCCAGCCGGTGTCGCAGCGCCGCGTACAGGGTCGTGCTCTTCCCCGCGCCGGTGGGGCCCGACAGCAGCACCAGTCCTTGCTGCTGGGCCGCGGCGCCGGCGAACATCTTGTACCCCTCGGCGCTCATCCCCAGCTTGTTGAGCGTGAGTTGGTCGATCTCGACCGCTAACAGGCGCAGCGTGATCCGCTCGCCGTGGGTCGTGGGAAGCGTCGCCGCTCGGATCGAAATCCGCCGCTTCGGCTCTCCCAACTCGACCAGGAACTGCCCGTCCTGCGCCATCCGCCGTTCGGCGATGTCCATTTTGGCCAGGATCTTGAACCGTCCGATCACGGCGCCGTGGATCGCGATCGGCAGCTTGCGCAGCGGCTCCAACTGCCCGTCCACGCGCAACTGGACGAGCGAGAAGCTCTCCTCGGGATCGATGTGCAGGTCAGACGCCCCGCGCTCGAGCGCCGTCTCCAGCAGTTGATCGCAAAACTCGATGACGTCCGGCAAGTCGGCGCCGGCGTTCTTGGCGTCCCCCTTGCCTTTGAGCCCCAAGGTCCGCGCAAGCGAAGCCAGTTTCGAGTGGGCCTCGGGGTCCTCGCGCTCGGCGACGACCTGCCCCGCAGGCGCCGCGGTCGTCAGCTCCAGCCCCGGGATGTACGCGGCGATGATCCACTCGCTGGAGTCGGCCCGCCGGACCCGATGGGTCGGCATGAGATTGCCCGCCGCGGCCCACTTCTGCAGCTTCTCGAGCGTGTACGGGCCGTACACCTGCCCGTCGCCGATTTCAAAGAACCACTGGTCGGAAGCAGCCGGAGCGGTCGACATAGGCGGGTTCGCAAACGAGTGACAAGTCCCGGCGCTTGTGGCGCCCTTGGCTTGATTGTACCAAGGGAGGAATCGGTTCGCGCGGCCGATGTTCCCGCCCCAGGGGCGAGAACGTGCAGGTGTCAGCGGAACGGGCCATGGCCGGGGAGCTTTCCGGGCCCAATGTCTACTCTCGTCCCGACGGCTCGCTTATGCTGACGGCGAACCTTCCCGCCTCGGGGCGCGTCCCCCCTGAATCGGCCTCGGCGACGTTCCGGCGACTTCGCCAACTTGCCTCCCTGCTCTCTTTTGCCTCGAACGTCCCATGCACGGACCGCTGCTTGACGATTCCACGGAGTCGGTCCCGGGCTCGTGGACCCCGCTGAGTCGCTGGTGGACCCGCCCGGCCGGGGGGGCCGAGGTGCTGCGCGTTGCTGCGCCGCTGGTCGCCTCGAGCGTCTCCTGGACTGCTCTGACGTTCATCGACCGAGTGTTTTTGAAGTGGGAATCAGGCGAGTCGATGTCGGCCGCGTTCGGGGCCTCGGCGGCGTGGTTTGCAGTGCTTTGCTTGCCTTTGGGGATCTGCGCCTACGTAAACACCTTCGTCGCCCAATACCACGGCGACGAACAACCGCGCATGATCGGCCCTGCCGCGTGGCAGGGGGTCTACGTCGCCCTGCTATCGACCCCGCTCTTGGCCGCGGCCGTCTGGGGGGCGCCGCTCATGTTCGGCTGGGCCGAGCACGCCCCGCACGTCACCGACCTTGAGGTCCGCTATTTCCGCATCGTCTGTTATGGCGGCTTGGGGATGTGGATCGCCCAAGCGCTCTCCTGCATTTACAGCGGCCGGGGGCTGACCTGGGTCAACATGTGGATTGACGCCGCGTTCGCCGGGGTGAACGCGGTGCTCGACTACTGCTGGATTTTTGGCCACTTCGGCTTCCCCGCGTTGGGGATCGAAGGCGCCGCGTGGGCGACGACCGTGTCGTTGTGGCTCAAGGGGGCGTTCTATTTGGCCCTGGTGCTGCGAGCCCGCAATCGCCGGGAGCTGGGAACCGACGTCCTACGTTTCGATCCGGAACTGTTCCGCAGGCTGTTGAGGTTCGGCGCCCCCAGCGGCGCCCAGATGCTGCTCGACGTCTCCGGGTTCACCGTTTTTATCCTGATGATGGGCAAGCTGGGGCCCAGCGCCGCCGAGGCGACCGCCCTGGCGTTCAGCGTGAACATGGTCGCCTTCATGCCCATCTGGGGCATCGGCATGGGGGGGAGCATCCTTGTCGGCCAGCACTTGGGCGAGAACCGCGACGACTTGGCCGCTCGCGCCACGAGCACCGCCATGGTCGTTGCGTGCGTATATGCCGTGGCGATTGCGCTGTTGTACGTTGCGGCGCCGGGGTGGTTCCTGGATCCGTTTTTCGCCGGCTCCGGCGGCGCCGACGACGCGGGCATCTACGCCACCGCGACCCGACTGCTGTGGTTCGTCGCCGCGTACACGGTGTTCGACGCGGTGCAGTTGGTGTACGTCTGCACGCTCAAGGGGGCGGGCGACACCCGTTACATCATGCTGGTGAGCCTGGCGATGGCCGCCTTGCTGGCGAGTTCGGCGTGGCTGGCCGTGACGCGCCTGGGCGTGGGGATCTACGGCTGCTGGACCCTGATCATCGCCTGGCTCCTGGCGCTTGCGGTGCTGTACTTCCTGCGCTACCGCGCCGGGCATTGGCGCTCGATGCGGGTGATCGAGATGATCCACGCTCCGCAATGACGAAGCGTCGGCATTGCGCCGACGATTCGCGCCGGTCGGCGTAGGTCGCAAACGATGCCGTCGGCCAAGGGCGCGCTGTGCTCGCCCCTGACCGACAGGCGGGGATTACTTGCTCATCGCTTTCTTGATGAGCCCGACGATCAGGGTGAGGATCGCCCCGCCGCCGGCCGACGCGGCGCCGTTGCCCAGCAGGCCCCCCGCGGCGCCTTCGCCGAAGATCTTCGTGATCAGATCGAACACCCCGGCGAGCTGTCCCCCGCCGATTCCGCCGATGATCCCGCTGATCGTCGCGATCAGCTTGTTAAGATCGAGTTTCTTGAGCGCCGCTCCGACGGCGTTTCCTCCGACCGCGCCGCCGATGAGTTGGATAAGAAGAGGAAGCAACTGATCCATAGCCGACTCCTTGTGCGAGGATGAGACCGAAACTTGCCACGGGCAAGTCCGCCGGGCGTCAATGTACGCGGTCCCGGTGCTGGAGCCTAGCAATTTTCTTCAAGAGGCGAATGTTCGCGCTCGCCAACGACTTACTCCTCGTCGCTTCGCAGCTTCGCCAGTACGCTGTAGTCTTCCAAGGTGGTCGTGTCGCCGACCGACTCCTTGCCCGCGGCGATGTCCTTGAGCAGCCGCCGCATGATTTTGCCGCTGCGAGTTTTGGGAAGCGTGGCGGTGAAGCGGATATCGTCCGGCTGGGCCAAGGCGCCGATCTCCTTGCGGACGTGCTGTTTGAGTTCCGCCCGCAGGGCGTCGCTCGGCTCGCACCCCGCGACGGTGACGAACACCGCGACCGCCTCTCCCTTTAGTTCGTCAGGTCGGCCGACCGCCGCCGCTTCGGCGACGTTGGGGTGGCTTACCAGGGCCGATTCAATCTCGATCGTGCTCAGCCGGTGGCCCGAGACGTTCAGCACGTCGTCGATCCGGCCCATGATCCAGTAGTACCCGTCCTCGTCCCGGCGGGCGTTGTCGCCAGCCAAGTAGCGGCCCGGCGTCTTGCTCCAGTAGACGTCGCGGTACCGGTCGTCGTCTCCCCATATGCCGCGCAGCATTCCCGGCCAGGGGTGAGCGATCGTGAGCCAGCCCCCCTGGTTCTCGCCGACCTCTTCGCCCAGGGGATCGATGATCTGGGGGATGATCCCCGGCAGGGGCTTCGTGCAACTTCCCGGCTTGGCGGGAATCGCCCCTGGGAGCGGGCTCATCATGATCCCTCCCGTCTCGGTCTGCCACCACGTGTCGACGATCGGGCAGCGCTCGGCGCCGATCTTCTCGTGGTACCACGTCCACGCCCGCGGGTTGATCCCCTCGCCCACGGTGCCCAGCAGCCGCAAGCTCGACAGGTCGTGCTTCTCGACATGGCTGTCGCCCCACTTCATGAACGCCCGAATCGCCGTCGGGGCCGTGTAGAAGATCGACACTTTGTACTTTTCGATGATCTTCCAGAACCGATCCTCGGCCGGGAAGTTGGGGGCGCCCTCGTACATCACGCACTGCGCCCCGGCCGCCAGGGGACCGTAGACCAAGTAGCTGTGGCCCGTGACCCAGCCGCAGTCGGCCGTGCACCAGTACACGTCCTCTTCGCGATGATCGAAGACCCACTCGAACGTCTTCTTCGCGAACAGGTTGTAACCGGCGGTCGTGTGGCGAATTCCCTTGGGCTTTCCGGTCGAACCGCTCGTGTAGAGGATGAACAGGGTCGTCTCGCTGTCGAGCGGCTCGGCGGGGCAGTCGTCGCTCGCATGGGCCGCCAGTTCGTGCCACCAGTGGTCGCGCCCCGGCTCCATGTGAACCGCTTCGTTGACGCGATTCAGCACGATGCAGTGCTTGACGGTGGGGGATTTGGCGAGCGCCTCGTCGACCGTCGCTTTGAGCGGCAACGCCTGCCCTCGCCGCCAGCCCGAGTCGGCGGTGATCTGCAATTTCGCTCGGGCGTCGTTGTTGCGATCGGCGATCGCCTCGGCCGAGAACCCCGCGAAAATCACCGAGTGAATCGCCCCGATCCGTGCGCAGGCCAGCATCGCGACGACCAGCTCGGGGGTCATCGGCATGTAGATCGACACGACATCGCCCTGCGCGATCCCCAGCGACTTCAGCATGTTGGCGCAGCGGCAGACTTCGCGCAGCAACTCGGCGTACGACAGCCGCCGCGAATCGCCGGGCTCCCCTTCCCACAGAATCGCCGTGCGATCGCCGCGGCCCTCGGCGACGTGTTTGTCGAGGCAGTTGTACGAGGCGTTCGTCTTGCCGCCGACAAACCACTTGGCAAACGGTTCGTTCCACTCGAGGGTCGTCGTGAACGGCTCGAACCAGTGGAGCTCCTCACGGGCCAACTCGGCCCAAAACGCTTGAGGATCGGCCGCGGCCTTGTCCCACAGCGCCTGGTACTCGTCCAGCGACTTGATCCTGGCCTTGGCCGCGAACTCCGCAGGGGGCGGGAAGACCCGCGACTCGTGCATCACGTTGTCGATGCTGACTGCGGACTGCGACCCCATGGCGAATCTCCGAATCGAATACGACGAGCGGCGGCGTAAGCCAGGAAAACTGAGAAGAACCTCGATTGTAACGGGCGAGAAATCAGGTTCAATGATGATCAAGCCGGGGTTGGGACGCCGTCTGCCCCGGAATTCGGCCCCGTTTCGTCCCGGCTGCAACAGGGAGCGGACGTGTTCTGCTCGTCAGTACGGGATCCGCTATCTCCCAGAATAGTCCGCCAGAATTGAATCGTTCGAGGACGCAGCACTACGATGATTGCCAAGCTTTTCGCCATATTTATCGTCCTGTCCCTGGCGGGCGTCGCTCGCGCTGCTGAAACGTGCGGCGACGTGAGCAGCCCCGATGGCCAGTTGCGGGTGCGGATTGTGCTCGACGACGCGGGAGCGCCACGGTACGCGATCGAACGGCAGGGCCGCCCCGTGCTGCTCGACTCGAAGTTGGGGCTCGTGCGGGACGACGCCGATTTCACGAGCGGCCTTCGCTTCCTCGGCGCCGAGCCGGTGCACGTCGTCGTCGACGAGTACGAGATTCTCACGGCCAAGCGTCGCCGCAATCGCTACGAGGCGAACGAGGCCGTATTTCACTATGCCGAATCCGGGGGGCGATTGCTCGATGTCGTGTTCCGCGTTTCTCGCGACGGCGTCGCGTTTCGCTATCGCTTTCCCGAGACCGACGCGACGACGCATGAGATCAAGACCGAGGCGACCTCGTTCCGCTTCCTCCCCGCGACGCGCGCCTGGTTGCAGCCGATGTCGGTCGCCAAGACCGGGTGGGAGAAGTCCAATCCGTCGTACGAGGAGTACTACGAGAAGGACGTCGAAGTCGGCAAGCCGTCGCCGACCGGCGCCGGATGGGTCTTCCCCGCGTTGTTTCGCACGACAGCGTTTGAGGAAGGTGACACGTGGGTGCTCCTCAGCGAAACGGGGCTGGGCCGCACCTACTGCGGCTGCCGTCTGGGGAGCGAGTCTCCCGGCGGCGAGTACGCGATCGCTTTCGCCGATCCCCGCGAGGTCTTCCCCGGCGGTCCGGCGAATCCGACCTCGTCGCTCCCGTGGACGACCCCCTGGCGGGTGATCGTCGTCGGCTCGCTGGAGACCGTGACCGAATCGATGTTGGGGGTCGATTTGGCCGATCCGCCCGCGGAACCGGCGGCCGCCGCCGATCTCCCGGGCAAGTCCTCGTGGAGTTGGGTCTTGCTGAAGGACGACCACACCGTGTTCGACGTGCAGAAGCAGTTCATCGACTACGCCCGCGACATGCACTGGAAGTATTGCCTCGTCGACGCAGATTGGGATCGCAAGATCGGCGAAGAAAAATTGGCCGAACTGGTTCGCTACGGTCGCGACAAGAATGTGAAGATCATTGTCTGGTACAACTCGGCCGGCTCGTGGAACACGACCCCCTACACGCCGCGCGACAAGATGCTTTCGCACGAGAGTCGCGTCGCGGAATTCGAGAAGCTCAAGGAGCTCGGCGTCGCGGGGCTGAAGATCGACTTCTTCGGCGGCGACGGGCAATCGATGATCGCCTACTACCACGACATTCTCGAGGACGCGGCGCCGTACGGACTGGCGATCAACTTCCACGGGGCCACGCTCCCCCGCGGCTGGCAGCGAACTTACCCCCATTTGATGACGATGGAGTCGATCCGCGGCATGGAGTTCATCACGTTCGAGCAGGCCAACGCCGATCAGGCGCCGAGTCACAACGCCCTGCTGCCGTTCACGCGCAACGTGTTCGACCCGATGGACTACACGCCGACGGCGCTCGACCGCGTGCCGAACATCCGTCGGCGGACGACGGCGGGGCACGAGTTGGCGCTGGCGGTGCTGTTCACCTCGGGGATCCAGCACTACGCCGAGATCCCCGCCGGGATGGTCAAGGCGCCTGATTTCGTGCAGGAGTTCTTGCGTCATGTCCCCGCCGTTTGGGACGACGTGAAGTTCCTCGCCGGCGAGCCGGGCAAGTTCGTCGTCCTGGCCCGCCGCTGCGGCGATCGCTGGTACGTCGCGGGAATCAACGGCGAACCGACCCCGCGGAGCATCGCGTTGCCGCTGGGCGAACTGGGCGTCTCGCGGGCGGAGACGATGACGGTCATCGCCGACGGCCCCGTCGAAGCCGAAGGACCGTCGTTCCGGGAAGAGCGCGTCTCGCTCGGCGAACGGCCGTGGGAAACGACGCTCCCTCCCCACGGCGGATTTGTCGGCGTGGTCCGCGCACGCGCGAGCCAATAGTCGGCGCCAGTCGGCGTCGCCCCTCCGGGGCGACCGATCGCCGACGCTTCCTGCGCCCAGGCGACGATTGCATCGCTATTCCGCCAGCGCCTCGTCGGCCGCCGCTTCGCACAAGTCGAGCGTGAACTCGACGTCCGCTTCCACTTCGTCCGCGGTCGCGGCTTCGCCCTCGTCGGCGAGCAGCCAGTTCGGACACGCGAACGGGCTCTCGTCGGCCGGGCAGTCGCCGAAGCTGATCCCCATCGCCCGGGCCGCTTGCACCGCGGCCCCGCACGGATCGACCTCGCGAATGTGATTGACCGCCTCCATGATCGCCACGCTTCCCATCTCGGGCGGGTTGTAGCAAATCATCTCTCCGAACCGTCGCTCGACAATCAGCCGCACCGCGTGGGCGCCGTATTGCGTGGCCAGCACGCGATCGAATGTCGTTGGCGCCCCGCCTCGTTGCAGATGGCCGAGGATCACCGTGCGGCACTCGCGATGGAGCCGGCGTTCGATCTCACCCGCCACCAGCGGCCCGATCCCTCCCAGCTTCGCTTGGGCGCCTGCTCGCTCCTGCGATACGAGCCCCACGTCCGGCAACGGCGCCCCCTCGGCGACGACGACCAGCGTGAACTTCTTCCCTTTCGCCTCGCGGTCGAGGATTTTGTGGCATACGTCGTCGTAGGTCCACGGAATCTCGGGGAGCAGGATGACGTCCCCCCCGCCCGCAATTCCTGCGTGCAGGGCGATCCACCCCGCGTGGCGCCCCATAACCTCCAGGACCATGATTCGCTCGTGGCTGGCCGCGGTCGTGTGGAGCCGATCGAGGGCGTTGGTCGCGCACTCGACCGCGCTGTCGAACCCGAACGTAAATGCGGTCGCCTGCAGGTCGTTGTCGATCGTCTTGGGGACCCCCACGACGGGGATGCCGTATTCGTGAAATTGCTGGGCGACGGCAAGCGAGCCGTCGCCGCCGATGCAGATCAGACCTTCGATTCCCAACTGCCGAACCGTGCCGGCGACTCCTTCGAGCAGTTCCGGATCCAGTTCGACCCGATCGGCGACCCCGACCGTGGCTGCGAACCGGCCTTTGTTCGTCGACCCCAGGATCGTCCCCCCCTGGTTGAGGATCCCGGTCGTGTTTTTCGAAGTGAGCGTGACGTAGTTGACGGGGTTGTAGAGTCCCTCGTATCCCTTGAGGAACCCGAGACACTCGTACCCGAGTTGATGGGCCGCCTTGAACGCTCCGCGGATGACCGCGTTGAGTCCGGGGCAGTCGCCCCCGCTGGTGAGAATGCCGATGCGTTTCTTGGCGCTCATGACGGAGGGAATCCTGCGAGGATACGTAGGCGACGATGGTCTGCGGCGCAACGCCGAACAGACAATCGTAGGTCGCACTCGGCCCTCGCGCGGGGGATTGCCGCGGCCGGAACAACCGGCGCACTCCGCGTGCCCTGCAAGACCCGTCCCGCCCGACGCTTGCCGGCTTAGCAGGCAGACCAAGGGAACAGGTACGCGCGCGGATCACAGCCGTCCGGGAGTCTGCCGGCCGTGCTCCGCAAGCCGGTCTCTTCTTTCAACGACCGGTCAGCGCCTCGACAGCCGCCGCCAACCCAATCGCAGGAGCATCCGCAACTTCCCGAGCCCCTCGCCCGCAGTGACCTTCGACTCCCCTTCGCGACGGTCGGTGAACGTGATCGGCGTCTCAGCGAAGGTCGCCCCTTGCTCTCGCAGTCGCCACAGCATTTCTTCCAGATATGCGTAGCCGCTCTCACGCAGCAGCGAGAAGTCGAGCCGCTCGAGCGCCGCGACGCGGTACAGCCGGAACGCCGTGCTGGCATCGCGGACCGGCAGTCCGAGCGCCGCCCGAGTCGCGAGATTCACCGCGCGGCTTACGAGCCGCCGCGACAACGGCCACCCGTCGACGATTCCGCCGGGACAGTAACGCGAGCCGATCACCACGTCGGCGTCGGTGCGGACCTGCGTCTCGACGAGTCGCGGCAAGGCGTCAGGGGGATGACTCCAATCGGCGTCGAGCGTCGCAAGCCACTCCGCTCGTCGGGCAATCGCCCACTGCATCGCCGCCCATGTCGCGCTGCCCAGCCCCTGCTTGCCGGAGCGGTGGATGACGTGCAACCAGTCGCATTGCCGGGCTTGCTCGTCGCACCACGTCCCCGTGCCGTCGGGCGAATTGTCGTCGACCACCACTACCTTGGCGTCGGGCGAGGCGTCGCGCACCGCCGCCACCAGCGACGGCAGGTTCTCTCGTTCGTTGTACGTGGCTATCGCGACCAGCATCGGCACGCAGGACTCCCTCCATGAATCGCAACACTCGGCGCCCCGCGTCGCCGGCGCCAGGGGCGAAGGACAGGCGTCAAGTACGGCTGGCGTCGAAGGGTCAGTCGAGGAACAGCCAGTTCATCAGGGCCAGGATCGGCAGCAAGATGCAGCAGCTGTAGGCCATGTAGCCGAAGAAGCTGGGCATCTTCACTCCCGATTTCTCGGCGATCGCCTTGACCATGAAGTTCGGGCCGTTGCCGATGTAAGTCATGGCGCCCATGAAGACAGCTCCCAGACTGATGCCGGAGAGAATCGCCGCGGGGACTTGCCCCGTATCGGCCGAGCTGGCCGCCGAAGCCGGGTCCTGCGCGGTCTGGAAGAACACCAAATACGTCGGCGCGTTGTCGAGGAACGACGACAGGGCGCCGGTCGCCCAGAAGAACTCGGCCGGGCCGAGCTTGAACTTTTCGACGATCGCCGCTCCGTTGGCGTTGAGAATTTGCAGCGCGGGCTGCATGCAGACGAAGATCCCCACGAACAGCGCGGCCACCTCGACGATCGCCGCGTAGTTGAAGTTGTTCTCTTCCCGGACGCGACTCGAGCCGAAGTGAAGCGACGCGGCCACGAGGGCGAGTTGCACCACCTCGCGAAGGTACATCGGCGGGTGCCATTCGGTTCCGGGCAGCGCCTTCGAGGGATCAAGCAGCGCTACGGCCAACACGACCCCGGTCAGCAAGGCTCCGTTGACGGCCAGTCCCTCGATCTTCAGCCGGCGAACCTGCGTTAGGTCCCGCTCGATGTCGCGGAGCGTCTCACGCCGGTGGAACCAGAGGTGATCAAGGAGACAGTACGTAAGCAACAACATCCCGTTGGTGAAGAGCCACTCCTGCCACAGCCCCATCGTCCACAGGAACCCGACTCCCTTGAGATAGCCCAGGAACAGCGGCGGGTCGCCGATCGGCAGCAGGCAGCCGCCGCAATTGCAGACGATGAAGATGAAAAAGATGACGGTGTGGGCGACGTTTTTGCGCTCGCGATTGGTTTCCAAGAGCGGTCTGATAAGCACCATCGCGGCGCCGGTGGTGCCGATGAAGCTGGCCAGCACGCCGCCGACGGCCATGAACAGCCCGTTGGTGAGCGGATCGGCGGTCAGATCGCCCGTGATGCGAATGCCGCCGGCGATGACATAAAGGCTGAACAAGAGCACGATGAACGGGATGTACTCGTGCAGAATCGCATTGGCGAGGATTGCCTTGACGAAGCCGACCTGAACGCCGTCGACGGGTTGGACCACGGCGTGCCCGGGCCAGTGCGCCTCGACCGGCGCGTGATGCAGGAAGGCGTAGTACGCGAGGGTGACCAGCCCCAGCCCTGCGGCAACCTTGAATCGGTTGAGGTTGTGCTCCCACCAATGCTCGGTGGCGTGCAGCAGCGGAAAGACTGCAATCGCGCCCAGAAGCAGCACGAACGGAATCACCGACCAAGCGGGCGGGGGCGAGGCGTGGTCGGCGGCATGCTCGACGGCCAGACCCGCCGCGTGAGCCGCGCCTTCCGAGACCGCGACGGCGTGGGCCGCGTGGCCGAGCGACTGCTCGGTCCATCCTTGCGGCACATGAGCGAACATCGCCGCGGCGTAGGCCAGCAGGACCGCAAGGAGGACCAGGACGACGCTGTTGCCGCCGGGCAGCGTTCCGGCACGATTCATGGTGATGGCGTCCGACGACACGGTGACTCCCCCCGGGAGGCGGCAATGCGTGGAGCCTGCCGTGCGAGGGACTTGCGAGTGCGACGGCCGCAGCGTCGCATCGGTCCCAAACTACGGGGTCGGCAGGCGTTCGTCCATGCCCCGCGGACGCACCCCTGGCGAGCGTCGGTCAGAGCACGCTCGCCGGCGGCTTTGCAAGTGCAAAGTCTGGCCATCCGGGCGCATTGGTGCGCAACGACTGCGCACCGGCGGACCCTAGGCCGCGAGTTACGCAACCGTAGCTCTAGGATGCGAACGAATCTCGATCGGCAACCCGCAGGGGGGGAGTTCGGGCGAATTCCGCCCCGGCGGCGATCGGCAGAAGCCGTACAGGCGATACGGTGCGCGAGCTTCGCGGGGGGGGCGACTCGGAAAGACGGATGAGATCCCAGCGTTCGAACGAGGTCCCGACTGCAAGGAGCCGGAACCCCGCGGTCGCCTGAGTCGGCAGGCGGCGCGCACCGGCGAGTGATTTCGGTCCCGCCCCCCCGTCGCCGGTCTGCCGCAGTTCCGCGCTTGGGTCCGTCGTCGAACGAGGTCGATTCTTCCCGGCTGCGAGGGGGGGTGGCCACGACGTTCTTGGCCACCCCCAGCTTTCCCCAGCTTTTGGCGGGCCGCCCGGGGGGGGGGCGAAGGCCGAGTTCGCCCCCCAAACCCCGCATTTGCGAAAAACAGAGAATTCAATGCGCAACGTTTGCGTGCGATCTTGGGTGATTTTGATTAATCTGAGGGTAGCGATTCCTCGCGATTTGAGCCCTGCTCGATCCGCGACTCCTCATTTTCGCCTCGCTGTCGGGTCCCGCTCGTCAGCCGCCTTCAACGGGAGAAGACCTCATGAAGTTACCGAGACTGTTGGCCGCCGCGGCCCTGACGCTGGTCGTCGGGCAGGCCCAGGCGGCTTCCTTGACCTTCAGCATCGGCGTGCGCGAAGCGAGCAGCACGACGACGATTGGCGCTAACGGCGGAGCGACCGCCGGGATTGAATTCATCGATCTTGACCTGCACCCCGTCCCGCTCGACGGCAGTTGGCATAAGGTCACGATCGACCTGCCGACGGGGACGGTCACGCCGTTCGCCGGCGCCACTGCCGACGGCATTCTCACTTCGTCGAACGGTTACGGCGTGTTGGAGATGATCCGGATCCGTAACACGGCCGGCATCACCGCTCCCATTCAGATCTTCCTCGACGATCTTGTCCATACCGAGCCGAACGGGAACGCGACGCACTTAGGCTGGGAAGGCCTGCCGCTCGCGACCGAGCACATCTTTCAGGAGCCGAACTTCTCCGGCTCGACGGCGGGCAACCTGTTGGCCGGCGGGACCTCGTTAGTCACGGACTCGATGGCTAACACCGGCTCGCAGTCATATGAAGTGAAGATGCAGTTCGTTGACGCCACGACGACGAGGTGGGTGCGCCTGACGACGTTCAACACCGTCTCGGGCGGGAACCCCACGATCCGGCTCGACGCGGAGATCAGCTTCTGGGTCAAGGGGACTCCGATCCCCGAGCCCGCGAGCCTGACTCTGGCAGGGATCGTCGCCTGCGGATTGGCCGTCGTTCGGCGACGGGGCTAAGCCGCAGCGGATCGACAATCTGCTCTCAGCGCAACGAGCCCCCGGCGAAACGCCGGGGGCTCGTTTGTTTTGCGGAGCGGTCGTCGTCGGAGACGGCTCAGGCGCCAAACTCCGGCCGACGGCGGCCAAGCTGGTTCTGCAGCCGCGAGACGATGGCGCTGTGCATCTGACTCACTCGGCTTTCGCTGAGATCGAGCGTAGCGCCGATCTCCTTCATCGTCATCTCCTCGTAGTAGTAGAGGATGATGATGAGCCGCTCGTTGCGGTTGAGACCCTTGGTAACGAGCCGCATGATGTCGGATTTCTGAATGCGGCCGGTGGGGTCTTCGCCTTTCTTGTCTTCCAGGACGTCGATCTCGCGGACGTCCTTGTAGCTGTCGGTCTCGTACCACTTCTTGTTGAGGCTCACCAGGTTCACGGCGTTCGCCTCAGTAATCATTTTTTCGAGTTCGGCGACTGAAATCGCCATGCGCTCGGCGAGTTCGATCTCGGTCGGTTGCCGGCCGTACTGGGCCTCGAGCTGCTTGACCGCCTCGTTGAGCTTGCTGGCCTTGGAACGAACCAGCCGCGGGACCCAGTCCATGCTTCGCAGTTCGTCGAGCATGGCGCCGCGAATGCGGGGAACGCAGTAAGTCTCGAACTTGACGCCGCGGTCCATGTCGAAAGCGTTGATCGCGTCCATCAGCCCGAAGACGCCGGCCGAGATGAGGTCGTCGAGTTCGACTCCGTCGGGGAGCCGGGACCAGATGCGTTCGCCGTTGTATTTGACCAGGGGCAGATACTGCTCGACGAGTCGATTGCGCAACTCGCGACGGGGGTCTTTTTTGAACTCGCGCCAGACTTCGGCGATTTCCTCATCCGACGACCGTCTAGCCACCAGCATTGTCGCCATGCAATCCTCCGTGATGCCTTGCCTCGCGCGGGGGACCGCAATGGTCGCCCGCCGAGTGCGAAGTCAGCGAGAGTCCTTCTCGCAGTGTCAGTTGTAATTGGATCGTGTCGTAAGGCTCGTCCCGACGCGAGGGGCGGTCAGTCAAGGCGCGACCAGGATGCAATTAGGTCGTCGCGTTGGCATGTCCCCCCGCCGCCCGGGCGGCGGCAATGTCGCGAAGATCGGCTTCGATGCGCACGCGAATCGAATCCTCGATGGTCGTTTGGGCGAGGGTCCCGACGATGCCGCCGAGGACCGCAAAGATCGCCATCCAGCTCAAACCGGCGAACACCGCCGTCTCGAGGCTTCCGCCGTTCTTGAACGCTCGCAGCAGGACGACCGTCAGGCTGACCAGCCCCATAATGACGGCGTAACGTCGTGCCATGCGAACTGCCTCGACTGCCGGTAAACTCGTCGCAGTCGCGCCACATTGCCAACTCGGCGCGCGGCGAACTGCACTCTTGCGTTATCGTCATGGCGAGGCGTGGGGGTTGATCGGAATATGAGGAGGGAGCGATTTTTTTTCGTGCGAGAACTGCGCCCGCGTCAGGGGCGCCAGCTCAACGTCGGAGCGTCGTCTGCCGGGTGCGGGTCGACTTCCCGCGCCGCTGCGAGGCGACGGCCGAGATCGCGCGACGTGCGTGGACGTCGCTGATGTGCAATGCGCATCGGCGCCAGCAACTCGGCCGCCAGCAGTCGGCACGCGCTGCGGCGTTCAGCTTGCGCCGCCTTGTCGTTGCCGGGGACGAGCACCGCGGGGGGATGCACCAGCGGATCGACTCCCGCGTATTGGAGCGCCGTTTCGCCGATTTTACGGGCGACGGCCCCGGCAGCCTCCCACGAGCCGCGCAGCGCGAGTCGCACGCGATGCCGTCCCCCGAACGATTTCACGAGGGCGTAAGCGGAGCGGACGTCGTCGGGGCGGACCGACCCGGCGAGGAGAATCTCGCTGCTGGAGCGACAAATACGATCGCCCCAGGGAGTCAGTTCGGCGCCGACGTCGACCAGGATCGCGTCGAACCGCTCGGCGGCGGCGCGGAGCTCCCGGACGAGGCGATCGAGCGACTCTCCCTGCGGCGGTTGATCGAGCGGGTCGGGCTTTGCGCAGATCACCGCGGCGCCGAACGGGGCGGGGACGGTCGCTTCGGTCAACCGTCGGCGTCCGGCCAACACGGCGTGAAGGTCGGCCGATGCGGCGACCTCGAGCCGCGAGCCGAGGGCAGGCCGGGCGAGATTGGCGTCGACGACCAGAGTACGCGCCCCCAGCGAAGCGAGTTGCTGAGCCACGCTTGTCGCCAACGTGGTGACTCCGACGCCGACTGAACTGCCCGCGAGCGCCACGTAGCCCGCGGGCGAACCGCCGGCGAGCACCAGCGTTTCGCGAACCAGCTCGCGGAGTTGATCGGCCTGATCAGGCATAGGGAGCAGAGACGGGGGATGAGGCGCCAGAGGTTTGGACGCAGGGTTTGAGGCGGCAGGGGACGAGGGTTGGCTCACTCGGACGGCAATCGCTCGTCCCCGTCACCGGAAGTTGCCGAGAGATCTCTTGTTTCGAGCACGCCGCGACAAACAGCGAGCTTCGAACCGGGGCAGTTGCAAGCGCCGCTTCCCCTACTCATAGGCCGCTGCGATCATTGCGCCGAGCGTTACCGCGTCGGCGGGGGCGATATCGTCGGGGACGTGCTGACCATGGGTGAAGTAGCTCATGGGGAGCGATTTGGTTTGCGAGAGCTTGAGCAGATTGCCGGGGGCCTCGACTTCGTCGAGCTTTGTGACGACGACATGGGTCAATCCCGCGGGGGCGAATTGGTCGACCGCGGCGGCCAGCGAGCGAGCGCTCGACGCGGCGCTCAGGACCAGATGCACCTCGTCGGGCCGAGCCTCTGCCAGCAACGAGCGGAGCTCGCGAATCTGCACCTCGTCGCGGGGACTGCGGCCCGCGGTGTCGATGAGCACCAGGTCGCAACCCTGCAGGCGAGCCGCCGCCTCGCGCATCTCGCGCGGCGTGCCGACGACTTCCAGCGGCAGGTCGATGATGTCGGCGTAGGTGCGAAGCTGTTCGACCGCGGCGATCCGGTACGTGTCGACCGTGATCAGCCCGACGCGGCGGCCCTCGCGGAGACGGAAGTTCGCGGCCAATTTGGCGATCGTGGTCGTCTTGCCGACCCCGGTCGGGCCGACCAGGGCGACGATCCGCGTCTCGCCGGTCGGAAGGCGGATCGGGCCGGTCGCGGCGAAACGCTCGGCAATGCGTCGGCCCAGTGCGGCGCGGTCGCCGGGGGCGTCGAAATCGCGTTCCGGCCCGGCGAGCGATTCGATCAACTCGCGGGCCAGATCCTCGTCGACCTCGCGCTCGACGAGCTCGGCGAACAGATCGAACAGCGAGGTCGTCGGCGCCAAGGGCTCAGTCGTTTGCGGGGCGGGCTGCGGCGGAAGCGACCGACTCCGCAGCTGCTGGACCATCTCCTCCAACTCGGCTAATTGCGAACTGGGGAGCGACGGATCGCGCGGGGCGTAGGTGACGGCGGCGTCAAGCCGTGATGGGTCGCTTGTTTCAGGGAGCGGCGCCATGCGCGGCGCGGTCGCGCGCTGCGACGCATAGGCCGCCGCGACGGGGGAGACTTGCGGCGCTGCGGAGGGAGCGCCGACGCGATCATCGAGGGTCGCGGCGATTTCGTACCGCCGGCCCAACAGCATGCGACTGAGCAGCCCGGCGCTTACCTCCCGAGCATGCAACACCGTGGCCGCAGGCCCCAGCTCGCTTCGCACGAGGTCGAGCGCTTGCGGCATCGTCTTGGCGCGAAAGGTTTTGATTTGCATCGGCGGGAGGAGACGAGTGGTCAGGGGTCGGGGATCAGAAACGACGCGGACATCATCCCCCTGGCCGCGACCTCCATGGTCGCCGGCGGCCGCGGGGGTGTAGCACGCGGCGGGCGGTTTGTGAATGGCGAGTTGGAGCGCGGCTAAGCGACAGCGTCGCTAGCGAGCCCCATGGTGACGACCTCGGTGTCGCGGGTGACCTCGTTGAAGCTCAGCACGACGAGTTGCTGCAGGTGATTTTCCGTCATTTGCTTGAGCGCGGCGCGAATCTGCGGACTCACCAACACGATCGGCGCGTGGTTGGCGGCCAGGAGCTTTTCGAGCGGTTTCTGGAGCGCACGGCAGGTCGCTTCGATCGCCTGGGGGGACATGCGTATGAAGAGACCCCGCTCGCTGTGCTCGAAGCCGGCGCGGATTCGCTCCTCGAGCGCCGGATCGACCGCCACGACGTGCAGCTTCCCCTCGGCGTCGCGATAACGGGTGCAGATCTGTCGGGCGAGCCGGTGCCGCACGTACTCGGACAGCAGAATCGGGTCCTTGGTGCGCCCGGCGTAGTCGCCGAGCGTTTCCAAGATGAGCCCGAGTTGGCGGATCGACACTTGCTCGCGCAGCAGGATTTGCAGAACGGCCTGCACTTCGGCCAGGGACATGGCGCCGGGGATCAGCTCGCTGACGACCGCGGGCTGGGTCGCCTTGAGTTCGTCGACCAGATGTTTCACTGAGTCGCGGGTGAGGATTTCGTCGGCGTGGCGCCGACAGACCTCGGTGACGTGCGTGGCGATTACGGCGCCCGGTTCGACGACCGTGTAGCCGAGCATTTCGGCTTCGTCCTGCTGGGCGGGGTAGATCCATTTGGCGTCGGCGCCGAAGGCCGGGTCCTTGGCGTCGACGCCGTCGAGGGGGCCGCTGGTCATCCCCGAGTCGATCGCCATCAGCATTGCCGGTTCGACGCGGTCGTGGGCAACCGGCATGTCGGCGATCTTGAGGCGGTACTCGTTCGGGTCGAGCCGCATGTTGTCGCGGATCCTGACCTTAGGCATGATGATGCCGATTTCGCCGGCGACGCTTTGCCGGACGCGCTGGATTCGCTCGAGCAAGTCCCCGCCTCGTTTGGGATCGGCGAGTCGGATCAGTCCCACTCCGACTTCAATCTCCATGGGATCGACGACCAGATAATCCTCGATCCGCTCCTCGACCGGGGGTTTGTCCGCCTCGGCCTGAGCGGCGGCGGCTTCGGTTTGCTTCGATTGGTTCTGCTTCGTCATGATCCGAGCCATCCCCAAGCAGGCGGCGCCGAGCATCATCAGCGGGGCCGCAGGGAGGTCGGTCGTCACCAGGACCATGAGAAAGCCGCCGGTGATCGTCAGCGCCTGCGGCCGGGCCAGCATCTGAGAGACGAACTGCTGCGGCAGGTTGCTCTTCTGCGTGCTGCGGGTGACGAGCAAGCCCGCGGCGAGCGAGACGAGAAACGCGGGGACCTGACTCACCAAGCCGTCGCCGATGGTGAGCCGCGTGAAGAGCGACCCCGCCTCGCCGAAGCCCATTCCGTACTGGCCGACGCCGATCACCAGCCCGCCGACGATGTTGATGACCGTGATGAGGATGCCGGCGATGGCGTCGCCGCGGACGAACTTGCTGGCGCCGTCCATGGCGCCGTAGAAGTCGGCCTGCTGGGCGATTTCTTCGCGGCGGCGCTGGGCCTCGCGTTCGTCGATGGCGCCGGCGTTGAGGTCGGCGTCGATCGCCATCTGTTTGCCCGGCATGCCGTCCAAGGCGAACCGGGCCGCGACTTCGCTGATGCGCGTGGCGCCCTTGGTGATCACGACGAATTGGATCGTGATGATGATCACGAAAATGATCAGCCCGACGACAATTTTGCCGTCGCCGGCGACGAAGTCGGCGAACGCGGTGATCACTCCGCCTGCGGCCGTCTCCTTGTCGAACGCCGCGCGGGTGAGAATGAGCCGCGTCGTCGCCACGTTGAGCACCAGCCGCGCAAGCGTGGTGGCCAACAGCAGCGTGGGGAAGATGTTGAACTCCAGCGGCGTCTGCACGTAGATCGTGGTCATCAGCACGATCACTGACACCGCGATGTTGGCCGACAGCAGGACGTCCATCATGACCGGCGGCAGCGGGACCAGGATCACCAGCACGCTGGCGATGATCGAGATCGGCAGGATGAGATCCTGTCCGCGGCGGAACCAGTCGGAGGTGGCGCTTGTGTGCGAAGCCATGCCGGCGTCAGGCCGTGAGGAAACTGCGGTCCAGCGGACGAAGGGGGCGGCATGGTAGGGAAGGGACCAGGAAGAGTCTAGAGAGGGCTTGAGCCAGCAGTGTGCGGGAATGCTCCGCAAGCAGGCCGATCTGTGCGGCAATTCGCCGGAGGCTCGGCAGGGCGCGGCGACTTGGGGGCGGTCTTCGCACTGGGGGCGAACGGGCAAGACGCAGCCCCTTGCGTGGCTGTGGCTGCGGCGCGATACTTGCCCTCGTTGCTGCCGCGAGGGGGGCGACGAGCGCGTTAAACATCGCCCTGACATCGTCTTTGATTGAAAATAGCCAAGACAGGGGACCTAGAGAATGAAGCGAGCGAAGATCACCATCGTCGGGGCAGGCAACGTTGGCGCCACGTGCGCTCATTGGTGTGCGGCTGCGGAACTGGGGGACATCGTCCTGTTGGACATTCCCCAGACCGAGGACATGCCCAAGGGGAAGGCTCTCGACCTGATGCAATCCTCGCCGATTTTCGGGTTCGACTCGAAGGTCGTCGGCACGACCGACTATGCCGACGCCGCGGGGAGCGACGTCGTGGTGATCACCGCGGGCATCCCCCGCAAGCCGGGCATGAGCCGCGACGACCTGTTGGCCACGAACGCCAAGATCATGACGGCGGTCTGCACCGAGGTGAAGAAGAGCAGCCCGCAGGCGATCGTCATCGTCGTCAGCAATCCGCTCGACGCAATGGTGCAGCGGGCGCTGCAGGTGACGGGCTTTCCCCCCAACCGGGTGCTGGGGCAAGCCGGCGTGCTTGACACGGCCCGGTATCGGACGTTCCTGGCGATGGAACTGGGGGTGAGCGTCGAGGACGTCTCGGCTCTGCTGATGGGGGGCCACGGCGATACGATGGTTCCGTTGCCCAGCTGCACGTCAGTCGGCGGCATCCCGGTCGCTCAGCTCATTCCCGCGGAGCGGCTCGCCGAGATCGTGAAGCGCACGGCCAACGGCGGAGCGGAGATTGTCGCCCTGCTCAAGACCGGCAGCGCGTACTACGCCCCGGCCGCGGCGACGGCTCAGATGGTCGAGGCGATCGTCAAGGACAAGAAGCGGCTCATCCCATGCGCAGCCTACTGCGACAAGGAGTACGGGGTGGGCGGGTACTACGTGGGCGTGCCGGTGGTGTTGGGTTCCAGCGGGGTCGAGAAGATCATCGAACTGAAGCTCACGGCTGAGGAGCAGAAGGCGTTCACGGCAAGCGTCGACGCAGTGAAGTCGCTGGTGTCGACGATGGCCGGCTTGGTGTAATGTGCCGTGCTAGCGGCGCGGCTCCGCCGTTGACAAGGCGGCGCGCCCTGGCATACAACCCCACCCTCCGAGTCCACGACCTCGTCCGCGGCGGCGTTTGCTAGCAGACGCGCCGCGGCGGGTCCTTCCCGCCTGAGCGACTCACGACAAACTATGAATCGACTTCCCAGCGTCAGCGGCTCTCTTGGTTCGGCTTCTCCGTGGCAACAGGGGGAGTCGGCGACCGCTCGCCAGCGATCGTGGCGTCGGCCGGTCGAGCGGCTGGACGAGGACGGGTTGTCGTTCTTCACGCCCATGCATTACGAGCGGAACTACGCGTATCCGCTGTTCGTGTGGCTGCACGACGACGACGGCAACGAACGACAGATTCGTCAAGTGATGCCGCACGTGAGCCTGCGCAACTACGTGGCCGTCGCGGTGCGCGGCACGCAAACGAGCCGGCGCGAGAAGCACGGCTTCGTCTGGCGCGAGTCGGCCGATGCGGTGCACAAGGCGGCCCAACAAGTGCGGGCCGGCGTCGAAGAAGCTCGCGAACGATTCCACGTGCATGCCGACCGCGTCTTCATCGCGGGTCATCGCCGCGGCGGGACGATGGCGTTGAGGTTGGCGCTACGGTTCCCCGAGTGGTTTGCGGGCGCCGTGTCGCTATGCGGCGCCATGCCGCAGGGAGACGCTCCCTTGGCTCGCGTGAAAGCCGCCCGGCGGCTGCCGCTGTTGTTGGTTTCGACCCGGCAGAGCGACCGTTACCCCGAGTCGCAGGTCGTGGCCGATTTGCGGTTGCTCCACGCCGCAGGGTTCGAACTGTCGCTGCGGCAGTACCCGGGCGATTGCGAACTCGACACCGAGATGCTCGCCGACGTCGATCGATGGGTCATGGAGCGGGTTTGCTCGCCCGCGCCGAGCGAAGCTCGCTGAGGCAGGCGCCGCAACACGTCCGCCGGGGCTGAAGGACGACGCCCGGCTCACGGCATGACGAGCGGTTCGTCGCCCGAGGGGACATAGGCGCAATCGGGTTCTTCTTCCAACGGGTCGCCATAGACCGCGAACGCGCGAGCGCGGCTGCCGCCGCAGACTTCGCGATACTCGCATGCCCCGCAGCGACCCTTGAGTTGCGACGCGTCGCGCAGAGCGACGAACGTTGGGTGAGACTGGTAAACTTCGACCGGCGAGTCATGCGGAAAGCGTCCGCACTCCAGCGGCAGGAATCCCGCGGGGAATATCTCGCCTCGGCAACCCACGAACATGATTCCCTTGCCGTCGCGCACTCCCAGCGGCACGCGTCGCCCCGACGCCGCGGGACGCGATTGCGGATCGCCGCCGTGCTGGAGCACGAACCGGCGATAGTGGGGGGCCTCGGTCGTCTTGATCGCATAGTTTCGCCGGGCGCTCTCGCGGTAGAGCCGCTCGAACGCCGACTCGTACTCGTTCGCCGACAGTCGCGGCTGGTCGACGCCCCGCCCGACCGGCACCAGAAAAAACACCGACCACATGACGACCTCGAACCGATCGAGTTGTTCGGCCATTTGCTCCAACTCGCTGAAGTTGCGCGTTGTGAGCGACGTGTTCACCTGCACGGGGAGTCCCAACTCGCGCGCTGCGCTAAGCATCTCGAAGGTTCGCGCGTAACTCCCCTCCCAGCCGCGAAAGGCGTCGTGGGAAGCGGCGCTCGCGCCGTCGAGGCTGATCCCCAGGGCCATGACGCCCGCGTCTTTCAGCCGCTCCAGGGCAGGGCGATCGGCGAGCGGAGTGGCCGACGGGGTGACCGCGACGCGGAGTCCGCGCTCGCGAGCCCGGGCGATCAACGCGAACAGGTCGGCGCGCTTCAGCGGGTCGCCCCCCGTGAGCACGATCGTCGGCGGCGCGGGGAAACGGGCGACTTCGTCCACCAGAGCCAGCGACTCGGCCGGGGACAACTCGTCGGGGTCTGCGCATTCTTGAGCCGACGCCCGGCAGTGCTGACAGACCAGATCGCAGGCCTGCGTCACCTCGTAGTAAAACATGAGCGGACTGCGATCGAACGGCCCGGCGGCAGTCGGTTCGGCGATCAGCCGGGGAAGCGACGAAGGTCTCATGCGGGACTCGCGGCGTGAGGCGCGTCGGCCGAGGCCTCGGCGCGGGAAAGCGGGGGGGCGGAGGTCGCCAGCAGGCGTTCGACCGCCTGCTGCGCGTCGTGAATGCAATGGGGAATGCCGATCCCCCGGTAGGAGTTCCCCGCCAGTTCCAGCCCGGGGAGCAATGCGGTTCGCGATTCGATTTCGGCAATCCGATCGAGATGGCCCACGTGGTACTGCGGCATGACGTGACGCCAGCGGGCAATGCGCACCAGGAGCGGTTCGCCGCGGACGTCCAAGAGATCGGCCAGTTCGCGGCAGACGACGTCGACGAGTTCGGCGTCGCTGGCGTCGACCGCCTCGGGGCGCTGCGCGCCCCCGAGGAACGCTCGCAAGAGCGCCGCCCCGGCGGGGGCGCGGCCGGCGTACTTGACGCTGCTGAAGGTGCAGGCAGCCAACAGGCGCCCCTCGACGTACGGAATCACAATCCCCGCCGCGTCGAGCGGGCGGCCGATCGCCGCACACGGATAGGCGACGTTCACGACGACGCAGCTTGTCGTGGGGACGCCCGCGAGCACGTCGGCGAGATTCTCGTCGGCGCCGCGGAGCATCGTCGCGGCTTCGCGGGCCGGCGCGGCGATCAGCACGCGTGCGAATCGTTCGTCAAACGCGCGCCCCGTCGACGCGTCGACGCCGACGATGCGCCATCCCGACCTGTCGCGAACGAGGGTCTCGACGCGATGGTTCAAGCGGATGCACTCCGCGGGGAGCGCGGCGACCAGCGCCCCGACGAGTTGGCCGATCCCGCCGCGCGGGGCGGTGAAAACGGTGTCGCGAGGCGCGGGAGGGACCTTCGCTGCGCGGCGTGCGGCGATGCGGCACGACTTGATCAGGCTGCCGCACTCGCGTTCGGCGGCCACGAGCTGCGGAAACGCGGCCCGCATGCTGAGTCGCTCGGGGTCCCCCATGTAGATTCCCCCGGCGAGCGGTTGGATGATCCGCGCGAGCCCCTCGGCGCCGAATCGCCGGCGGGCGAATTGGGCGAGGCTTTCATCGTCGGACTCGCGCCGGGCGGGCAAGAGCCGCTCTGCCGCCATCCGCACCTTGCCCCACGGGGTGAGAATGGGGGTGCGGATCATCGGCCAGATCCTCTGCGGAGCCATCGCGGCGAGCCCCTCGGGCATCCGCACCAACCGGCCGCGATACACGGTATAAACCCCCGCGGAGGCAGGCTCGGTGGGCGTCAACTCGCCGGCAATGCCTAGCTGCTCACAGAGCTTCACAGCCCACGGCAGCCGACGGAGAAAACTGTCGGGCCCGAGTTCCAGGCAGTAGCCGTCGTGCCGCTCGGTCTGCAGCACCCCGCCGGGGCGATTGGCGGACTCGTACAGCACGATCTGAGCCGTCGGGTCGCGACGGCAGAGATGCCACGCCGCGGTCAGCCCGGTGATTCCGCCGCCAATGACGGCGATGCGATTCGAAGGACGATCAATAGATGCCGACATGCCCAGGCCCGGCCGCGCCGGATCGCCGACGCGGCAGAAAGGATCGTGGTGCGGCCAAAAAACGCTGGCGCCGGCGGCATTAATTCTACTCTTTCGCTACGGGCTTGGCAGCGGGGGAGCGGGACCGAAACTTCCCCGGCAGGAACCGCTTGAGTTCCAGCGTGATCGTTTCGCCCCCCCGCTCTTTGCTCTTCCACGTGCAGGAGACCAACCCCAGGCCGGGCGCGAAGCGGTAGACGGCTTTGGTCTCGGTTTCGTCGAGCTCGTAGACGAGGCAGCGGAACTTGCCCGCGGGGGTGACCGCTTCCTCGTCGACGGCCAAGCAGCGGACCGTGCCTGGAGGCGATTCGCCCGTCAGATCGGCGAGATACGGCCATTCGTCCCCCGGTTTGGCCGGATAGCGAAACACCTGGAACTCGCGGTCGATCTGCAGGCCAAGGGTCTCTTCGTCGTAGCCGACGTCGGCCTCGTACTGGCCGTCGTCCCGGATGTGAACCCAGAAACAGACGGCGTCCTCTTCGAAGTGGCGCCACAGCTCGCCGTTGAAGAGGTACTCGCCCCGGACGAGCGAGTAGGTCTCGGTGACCGCAGGCTGTTCCCCCTCGTAGGCGACGGTCTTCTTGTAGACCCAGCGATCGCCCAGCGACATGGGGAAGTAGTCGTGCGCGGTCGGCGCCGGGCGTTTGGCCGCGTCGTCAACATCTCCCTTCGCCGCCGCAGGCGCCTCCGCTCCCGGCTTGGCGTCGTCGGCGACGGCGACCGTTCTGCCGAACGGCGCAGCAGAGACCAGTGTCGCCAACAACGCAAAAAGCAATCTCGCGCAAAGACGCCAAGTCGCAAAGGTTCGCACGGTGCGCTTGCTCATGCTCCGCGGTCCTTTCCTTTGCGCGTCTGCGCCTTTGCGCGAGATCATCGTGCCTTCGGACGTTCCCGCGGCTTAGGTCGCCAGCGCGGCCTGGGCGGCGGCCAGCCGGGCGATCGGCACCCGGAACGGGCTGCACGACACGTAATCGAGCCCCGCCTTGTGGCAGAACTTGATCGAGGCCGGGTCGCCGCCGTGCTCGCCGCAGATGCCGCACTTCAGCTTGTCTTTGGCGCTGCGGCCCTTCTGGACCCCCATGACGACCAGTTGGCCGACGCCGGAGATGTCGAGCGACTGGAACGGATCCTGCGGCAACAGCTCGTTGTTGATGTAGTCGGGCAAGAAGGTGTTCACGTCGTCGCGGCTGTAGCCGAAGGTCATCTGCGTCAGGTCGTTGGTGCCGAACGAGAAGAAATCGGCCTCGGCGCCGATCTCGTCGGCGGTCAGTGCGGCGCGGGGGATCTCGATCATCGTCCCGATGAGCAAGTTAAGCTTTCCCTTGTACTTCTTCTTCTCGACGACTGCGGCGATCGTCGCCTCGGCCTGGCCCCGCAGCATCCGCAGTTCGGCGGCTGTGCCGACCAGCGGGATCATGATCTCGGCCTGGGCGTCAATCGACTTTTCCTTGCAGGCGATCACGGCTTCGGTGATCGCGGTGACCTGCATTTCAAGGATCTCCGGGTAAGTGACCGCGAGCCGGCAGCCGCGGTGTCCCAGCATCGGGTTCGCCTCGTGGAGGGCCGCGACGCGGTTCTTCACTTCCTTGACCGTCACGCCGAGCTGCTTGGCCATCTCGGCCTGGCTCTTATCCTCGTGCGGCAGGAACTCGTGCAGCGGCGGGTCCAGGAGGCGGATCGTGACCGGCAGGCCCTTCATCGCGGTGAACAGGCCGACGAAGTCCTTGCGTTGCAGCGGCAGGAGGTCCTTGAGGGCCTTCTTGCGGGCCTCGGTGTCGCTGGCCAGAATCATGGCTCGCATGGCGAGGATGCGATCCCCTTCGAAAAACATATGCTCGGTTCGGCAGAGGCCGATTCCCTCGGCGCCGAAGTCGCGGGCGCGCTTGGCGTCGGCCGGGGTGTCGGCGTTCGTGCGGACCTTGAGCGTGCGGTACTTGTCGGCCCACTTCATCACGGTGGAGAAATCGCCCCCCAGCTTGGGTTCCTGCGTGGCGATCGAGCCGACCATCACCTCGCCGGTGGAGCCGTCGATCGACAGCGTGTCCTTGTGGGTGAAGGTCTTGCCGCCGACGGTGATCTTCCGGGCCTTTTCGTCGATGTGGATTTCGCCGGCGCCGGCGACGCAACAGCGTCCCCAACCGCGGGCCACCACGGCGGCGTGGCTGGTCATGCCGCCCGTGCTGGTGAGGATGCCGGCGGCCGAGTGCATGCCGTCGATGTCCTCGGGGTTGGTCTCCTTGCGTACCAGCAGCACGCTTTCGCCGGCGTGGGTCCGCTCGACGGCCTCGGCGGCGGTGAAGGCGAGCTTGCCGACCGCGGCGCCGGGCGAGGCGGGCAGCCCGACGCACAACAGTCCGCCGGCCTTCTTGGCGTCCTGCTTGGCCGCGGCGCTGAAGCTCGGGAGCAGCAGTTGCGTCAGGTCGCCCGCGGGGATCCGCTTGACGGCGGTCTTCTCGTCGATCAGCCCTTCCTTGACCATGTCGCAAGCGATCTTCACGGCCGCGGCGCCAGTTCGCTTGCCGTTGCGGGTCTGGAGCATGAACAGCGTGCCGCGCTCGATCGTGAACTCGATGTCCTGGACGTCTTTGTAGTGCTTTTCGAGCTGGTCCTTGATTCCCAGCAGTTGCTTGTGGACTTCCTTGTTCCACTTGGGCATTTCGGCGACGGGGAGCGGCGTACGGATGCCGGCCACAACGTCCTCGCCCTGAGCGTTCACGAGGAATTCGCCGTAGAACTTGTTCTCGCCGGTCGAGGGGTTGCGGGTGAAAGCGACCCCGGTGCCCGAGTCGTCGCCCATGTTGCCGAACACCATCGACTGGACGTTCACAGCGGTGCCCAACAGGCCGATGATGTTTTCCACCTGCCGGTACTTGACGGCCCGGGGCTGCATCCAGCTCTTAAAGACCGCTTCGATCGACAATTCAAGCTGCTGGAGCGGGTCTTGCGGAAAATCCTTGCCGAAGTGTTTCTTGAACACCTTCTTGTAAGCGTCGCAGAGCTTGACCATGCCTTCGAGCGGCACGTCGTTGTCGAGCGCGGCGCCGTATTCCTTCTTAATCTTGTCGAACGCCTCTTCAAAGTGCTCGTGATCGACGCCGCACACCACGTCGCCGAACATGTTGATGAGTCGGCGATAAGCGTCGTAGGCGAACCGCTTCTGCCCGGTGGCGTTGGCAAGACCGACGACCGCTTCGTCGTTGAGGCCCAAGTTGAGAATCGTGTTCATCATGCCCGGCATCGACGCCGCGGCGCCGGAGCGGACCGAGACCAACAGCGGCAGGTTCGTGTCGCCGAACTTCTTGCCGAGCTCCTTCTCGAGGATCCCGACGTTCTTGCGGACCTCGTCCATGAGTCCCGGGGGAAGCTTGCGGTCGTTCGTGTAGTAGGAACTGCAGCACTCGGTGGTGATCGTGAACCCGGGAGGGACGGGGAGCCCGATGCTGGTCATGTCGGCCAGATTGGCGCCCTTGCCGCCCAGCAATTGCCGCTGGTCGCTCTTGCCCTCGGTCTTGGTCTTGCCAAAGTAATAGATCATCTTGCCGGAACCGGCAGCGGCTGCCTTTTTCGCCATGGTCGTTACACGCCTCGGATGTGCGGGGGTCGCGATGGACTGAGTTACTTTTCTGTCACGTGATTCGAAACCGCTCGCGAGGTCGCTGCCGCAGGCCCGGCCCGAATCGTTCGGGTTGGCGGCGGGGCGCAGGGAGCGGGCGAGAACAGACGGCACAAGGGGGGAGGCGGCTCCGCGTGGGAGCGGCACCCCCAGCGAGCTATTTCGCCTGGAAACCGAACCGGTGAGACTAGCCACGCCCCGGGTCGTCGTCAACCCGCGGGGGCTGCAGCGCAAGGCCGCCACGGGGCTCCAGAGACGCAAAGCGAGTCGCAGCGAGAGGGAAGGCGAACGGGCCATTCAGGGGAGCGCGAGCCGCTCGGCTTGCTCGCCATCGACCCTTCGCCGGCTGTAACGCAAGGAACCGATCGTGACCGCACCCCGCAAGTCGCCGCTGCCCAACGCTGCACCGGTGTTGGTGGTCGCCGAGCTGTCGCTGGGGCTTGGCGGGGCCCTGTTGGCTCGGTGGCTGGGGATTCCGGTTGGGGAGCGACTGGCTGTCGACCTGCGAGTCCTGCTGCAAGCGACGGCAGGGCTGGCTCCGCTGCTCGGGGTGCTGACCTTCGCCCAGCAAACTCGGTGGTCTCCCCTGGTGCGGCTGCGTCGGCAAGTGAGGCAAATCGTGAGATCGACTCTCGCCGGGGCGCAGGGCTGGGAACTGGCCCTCGCCGCCCTGGCCGCCGGCGTCGGCGAGGAGATCCTGTTTCGCGGCGCCCTGCAGCCCTGGGCCGCTCGGGCGTGGGGCGAACCGGCCGCCCTGGCGATCGTAAGCCTGCTGTTCGGAGTCGCACATGCGGCGTCGCCGGCCTATTTTCTGGCCGCGACGGCCGTGGGAGCATATCTGGGTTGGCTCGCCTGGGTCTGCGACAGCCTGGCCGTGCCAATCCTAGTTCACGCGGCCTACGACGCGATCGCCCTGGCCTGGTATCGTCGGCGGATCGACCGGTAGCGGCGCCCCGGCAAAATCTCGTTGCCAATCGCGGCAAAAGATTTGACGAACCCCGTCGGGGTGAATAGGCTAATATTCGAGCCAAAATCTCCTTAGTCGCCCCGAGCGCTCGTGATTCTCTGTAAGACGCCCCCCCGACCCCGCCGGGTCGTTTTCGCCAGTTCTGGCAGGGGCGTCGGCGACGGCACTTGCCATTGAATGCTCGCTGTTTGGCGCCGCTGTGCGCCCAAATGGCCCTACGAGCTCCCTCGGCTTCGTCGTCGCCGCGCAGAGAAACGCTCTCCCCGCTGCCGCCGCCGATGCATACATCGATCACATTGTCGCTAGGGGACCTGCTTTCGAGCATGAGCGTCTGGCTTAGCCGCACGCGCCGGTTTGGCCGAATCGGCGGGGTCCCGTTCGGCCGGAGGGGAGTCCCGAGGCCTGTTCAGAACTCCCGTCGCCGGGTTCGAGAACTCCGCGAACGGCGGCTGCGCGAGTTGCAAACGAAGAGTTGATCTCGCAATCATAGGGAGTGACGACCGGCGCATTCGCGGATTTCGATAGCAATGCCGAGCCGCTTGATCGCTTATCCAAGGAGGGCAGGCTGAGTGATTCGCAGTCTCATCTGGCGTCGAATTCTTGTTCTTGTCGCGGCGGCAGTTTGCACGCTCGACGTTCGGGCGGTGCGCCGCTTGAATTCCTGCGTCGTCGCAGGCATCGCCTTTTGTTGCTGTACACCGGCGTTCGCACAGCTTTCGTATTCCGTGGCGACCGACCACTCAAGTTACGTGGTCGGCGAGTCGTTGTGGGTGACAATCTCTGCACACAACGCAGCCGATGCGCCCGTCACGCTCGGCTTTCCGAGCTCGCTGCAATCGTCGTACGTCATGGACGGCGTCTATGTGAACAACGAGGTCGGGCTGGCAGTTCTCACCGAGGCCGTCGTCCCCGCCCGCGGCTCACGCGAATGGACGTATCGCCATCGATGGGACGACTACCCGCTCGTCCCCGGTCTGCATAGCGTGGTCGGGCGCGTCGCCGGGTACGGCGAATCGGTCCCGCTCGAATTCGCGGTCGTCGCTCCTCAGCCGATCGTGGACGACGTCTTTATCGACTTCGAGACTTTTCCCGACGGGACGCGGCTGGACAGCTTGTGGGCGACAGCGTTTCTCCCGTGGGGCGTGACGTTGCGGTCCGACGGCGGGAACTTAGGATTGCAGCGTGTTTCGAGCGGCGGGAACGTTGTTTCCGCAGTAAGCGGAGCCCATCCTTTCAACATCGCGGCCGCTTTCAGCATGCTTGTGCACGAAGTTTCGGTCGACGTCGGCGCCGCCGCCGGCACGCGCGTGACGATGCAAGCCTTCGACGCCGCCGGCGCCCTGTTGGGGCAAACGACGTCGCCTGAAATTGCCAGCTATCCGGACCTTGTCGGACCGCTCACGTTCGTCTCCGCCGTGCCGATCGCTTCGGTCAAATGGACTTCGTCGAACCCGTTTTCAGGGGTGTCGATCGACAACTTGTCGTTGCGAGTCGGCGCCGTGCCGGAACCCGGTTCGCTGCTGATCGCGATTCTGGGGGCGGTTTGCGGCCAATTGCGATTGTCGCGACGATAGCGGCGCTGCCCAAAGGCGTCGCGCCCGGCAACGGGCCGCTTAATCGCGACCTGCGTGAAGATGGGCCAGACGAGTCGGCTCGGGAAGCCGGTAACCCGCACAACAAGCGAGCGCCAAATCGAGCGCCGTCGGCAGGTCGATCCGGTGGCCAAGGGAAATGTAGAGCGGCTTCACGCCGGTGCGCGTACGGAGCACTGCGCCTATCAATTCGCCCGGGAGCCCGCTCAGGCGGCCGTCGTCGACGAGGTCCGTGTAGCAACCGGCCTCCGCATGCGGTTCGTCGTGGACTCCGATGAACCGCGTCTTGGCGCAGCCGATCGTCGGCAAGTCCCACAGCAAGCCGAGATGCGATGCGAGCCCTAGCCGTCGCGGGTGGGCGATTCCCTGGCCGTCGACCAATGCGAAGTCGGGCCGCGTCGCCAGCTTCTCGAACGCCGCGGTCGCGACGGGACATTCGCGGAACGACAACAACCCCGGCACGTAGGGAAACGGCGTCGGAGTCTCAGCCGCGGCGACCTCGACGACTTCCAGGTCGGTCAGCCGCAACACGACGACCGCCGCTCGCGAGAGGCCGTGTTTGACGCTGACGTCGACGCCGGCAACCAGCCGGGCCCGCTGGAGCCCTGGAGCGTTCCTCCGCGAGACGCGCCGCTGCAACCGCTGTTGGATCGCTCGGGCCTCGGCCGCAGAGACATTCCAAGGATGCCGCAAATCTGAACTTTGCGAGGCTCGCCAACTCATGCCAGCGATTGTATCGCGACTTGAATTGTCCGGCTGAGCTGCCGCGAGGCGCGAATGCAGCAAAACAAGAAAAGGCCCGCATCGCCTTGCGACGATGCGGGCCCTTCAAATCTAGCCGATTGACCAGGCCAGCTTCTTGACAGAGGAAGTTTCAGGCCCAGCTAACCCTCGATCGCTCGCTTACTCGGTGCAGCCGCAGGAAGGCTCTGTGGCACAACCGCACGAGGGATCGCAGGGGCAGCAGACGCACACGGGCACTTGCTTGCAGACAATCTTCGGGCAGCAGCGGGTCACCGTGTAGGCTTCCTTCCGCGGCACGCAGCGATGGCAGTTGATCGTCTTCTGCTCGCAGTGCGGGACGCACACCGTGTAGCAGACCGTCTTCTTGCAGGTCTCGGGGACCATCTTGCAGACCTTGTAGCAGCAGGTCTTGGTCTCGGGGACCATCTTGCAGACCTTGTAGCAGCAGGTGCGGGTCTCGGGGACCATCTTGCAGACCTTGTAGCAGCAGGTCTTCGTGTGGGTCTCGGGGACCATCTTGCAGACCTTGTAGCAGCAGGTCTTGGTCTCGGGGACCATCTTGCAGACCTTGTAGCAGCAGGTCTTGGTCTCGGGGACCATCTTGCAGACCTTGTAGCAGCAGGTGCGGGTCTCGGGAACCATTTTGCAGACCTGGTAGCAGCAGGTCTTCGTGCGGCACTCGGGGACCATCTTGCAGACCTTGTAGGTGCAAGTCTTGGTCTCGGGGACCATCGTGCAGACCTTGTAGCAGCAAGTCCGGGTGCGGGCTTCGCAGACCGTCTTGCAGCACTGGATCTCCTTCGTGATGCACTCGGGAACCCAGACGCGCTTGCAGCACTTGATCGGCGGACGCTCGGCGGTGAGGGTCACGCACGGACCGGGGCAGTACACGCAGCAGCACTTCACGGGATCCCACTTCAACTCGCCGACGCTGCGCACCGTCTTCTTGCACGGAGCCTGGGCGACTTCGTAGGTCTGGTTTTCCCAGTGGCCGCTCTGGACCTGGATCGTCTTGGTGTAGGGGACCTTCACGTGGACGTGGTAGGTCTCCTCACGCTGACGGGTTTCCCAGACCGGCTTGCACACCGTGTAGGTGCGAGTCTTGGTTTCCCACACCGGGACGCAGACCGTGTACTGGACTTCCCGCTGACGGGTTTCCCAGACCGGCTTGCAGACGGTGTAGGTCCGCTCGCGAGTTTCCCAGACCGGCTTGCAGACGGTGTAGGTCCGCTCGCGGGTTTCCCAGACCGGCTTGCAGACGGTGTAGCACACTTCTTTGGTCCGCTGTTCGGGGACCATCCGCGTCACGTTGATCGTCTTCTGTTCGCAGACGCGGTCGTAAACCGTGCGATAGCACGTCACTTCTTGCTGTTCGTAGACTTTGCAACGAACAGTCTTCATGACCGTATGGCAGCTCTGCTGATAGCTGCAAGGCACACAGCCGTTGTACCGTGCGGCGCCGCAGTAGCCCGCCCATGTTGGGGACGCCAACATGGCCAGAGCCAGAACTGCGAGAGCCGACACACCCACTTTCGCTCTCATGATTCCCTTTGCCTCCTTCAAAAAGCCGGAACACGCGTGTTGAAAATAGACAGCCTGGTCAAAACGGGCAGTCTTCCCGTCACTAATTGATTCGACTTACCCAGGCGTTGCCCCTTAGCCACATCGCGTTGTTTTCTTGCAACACCCATGCTTTCCAGCCGTCGCAATCGATACGTTCGGAACCATGCAAAGCGCCCTTTCGCTCCGGTCGAGTCGAGGCTGTGCCGAAGGGGAGGAAACAGCCGGCAGCACGGACTGATCCCCTCCGCGAAAAAGGGCCGGGAGAGAGGGTTGTGCGGGCCGGCGCCACGTGCTGGCTGCGGGCCTCCGCACCGATGCCGGTGCCCTGCACGCACCCCCGAAAAGACCTCTGGGCGGGACAGATCTCACGCAGAGCCGCAGAGTCCGCGCTGCGGAAAATCCCGGGCATTGCCTTCCTTGCCGCATCGGAGCTTCGCCACTGGACAGGGGGGTGCGCATCGCAGCGGCCAGCTTGTTCAAGAGCAAAACTCCGCCCGGCCTGATTCTGCGGCCCCTGCGTGAAATCCAGGAATCATCCGTTGCGGGCGACTCCGCAGAACTCGTGCGAGCCCGTGGGCGCGCCGTTGTGGGTGCTAGTGGGGCTCGCTATAATCGCGAATTCGCAAAATTGCCGTGCCTTCCCAGGTTGTCGTCGCCGCCCCGCGTACTTCGAGCTCTTCATGCGATTCTGTCTGCTGGACCGCATTTGCTCGTACACGCCCGGGGTGGAATTGAAGGCTGTGAAGAACGTCTCGCTGGCCGAGGAATACTTGGCGGATCACTTCCCCGAGTTCCCCGTCCTGCCGGGGGTGTTCATGCTCGAGGCGGCGACCCAGGCGGGGGCGTGGCTGTTGCGCTTTAGCGATGATTTCGCCCACAGCATCATCACGCTGGCCGAGGCCCGGGCCGTCAAGTACGCCGACTTCGTCTCCCCCGGGCAGACGCTGCGGATGACGGTGCGGCTGGTGAAGCGAGAGGGAGTCCGGGCGACGTTGAAGTTCGAGGGGGAAGTCGAAGGGCGCGCCAGCGTCAGCGGCCGATTGATCCTGACGGGCGCGAATCTCGCCGACGAGAATCCCGAGCTTGCGGGGCTCGACGAGGGGATGCGGCAGAAACAGCGCGAACTGGCCGCTGTGCTGTGTCAGGGTCAGCCCGTCCCGGCGCCGGTCGCGGTTACGTAACAACTCACCTTACACGGAGGATCGACGGCGGGTCGCCGCCGCTGGTCGCCATCATCGCCAACTTGGCGGCGCGCTCGGCTCGGCCGGCGCTTCCCGCCACGCGAATTCCCCATCCTGCGGAGGCTAAAGCCCACCATGCCCGCTGACGAAGAGATTTTCTCGAAGGTTCAAGAAGCCCTGGTCGACGCCCTGGGCGTCGACGATGAGGACGTCGTGCCGACCGCGACGCTGCAGGGAGATCTCGACGCCGAGTCGATCGATTTTCTCGATATCGTGTTCCGGCTCGAGAAGGCGTTCGACATCAAGATCGAACGGGGCGAGTTGTTCCCGCAGGACATCCTCGAAGACACGGCTTTTGTGCAAAACGGCCGCGTCAACGCCGACGGAATCGCCAAGTTGCGCGAGCGGATGCCGTTCGCCGACTTGACGAAGTTCGAGGCCGACCCGGTCGTCCAGCACCTGGCGCAGCAACTGACCGTGCAGGATATGTGCAACTTCGTCGCCCACAAGCTGGCGAAGAAGTAACCAAGCGACAAGCGGTCGGCTCCAAAGTTGTCGCCCCCAAAGCCTGTGCGGAATTTCGTTGGTCTTGTTCGCGGCTCCCGCCGCGTCGTTCCTTTTGGCTGACGGCTTCAAGCTTTCGGCATCAAGCCCATGCGCTGGTTCTGGTTCGATCGCTACACCGAGTTCGTCAGCGGGTCGCATGCCACGGCGGTGAAATGCGTGTCGCTGGCCGAAGATCACCTCCACGACCACTTCATCGGTTACCCGGTGATGCCCCACACGCTGATCACCGAGGGGATCGCCCAGGCGGGGGGGATTCTGGTGAGCGAGCACTACCGGTTCGGCGAACTGGTGGTGCTTGGGAAGGTGTCCAAGGCTGTTTTTCACGGCCGGGTGCGGCCGGGCGAGCAACTGACCTATCGGGTCCGGGCCGAAGCCCTGCGGCCCGACGGAGCCAGCGTCGTCGCCACGGCCCACGTGGGGGACCGGCTGCAGGCCGAGGCCGAGCTGTTTTTCGCCCGCCTGGGGGAGGACAGCCCGGTGACGAACGGGGCCCGCTTGTTCCGCCCGACCGATCTGCGACACTGGTTGTCGCTGGTCGGAGTATTCGAGGTGGGCGTGAACGCGCACGGCGAACGTCTCCGTGAAATCGACTACCCGCTCAGCGAAAACGATTGACACCGCAGGTCAGACTTTCCCGTCTGACTTGCGGGGCAGGGGGGAAAGCCTGCCTTGCCGCCGATGGCGTCAGGCACAATAAGCCTGATCTACCCAAGGGTCTTTGAGCATGCGTCGTCGCGTCGTCGTCACCGGTATTGGCTGCGTCACCCCGCTGGGGCATTCGCCCGAGGAGTTGTGGCGGAACCTGATGGCATGCAAGAGCGGCGTGGGGATCACGACCGTCATGGACTCGAGCAGCTATCCCACGAAGATCGCCGCCGAGGTGAAGGACTGGTCGATCGCGTCGGTCGGCGAGGACCCGGCCGTTTGGGACCAGCGGAGCCGACACACGCGATTCGCCGCCGGGGCCGCCAAGCAGGCGGTCCAGGAATCGGGGATCCTCGCGGGGATCGATCCGGGGCGATTCGGCGTCTATCTCGGCGCCGGCGAGGGCCAGCAGGATTTTCTGCGGTTCGGTCGGATGATGACCGCGGCCACCTCGCCCGACGGAACTTTCTCGCTAGCGAAGTTTGTCGCCGCGGGGATCGACATCCTGGAACCGACCGCTGAGCTGCAGCAGGAGCCGAACATGCCCTCGGGCTACCTTGCCGGGATGTTCGGCGCCGAGGGGCCCAACGCCAATTGCCTCACGGCGTGCGCGGCCAGCAGTCAGGCGGTCGGCGAAGCGACAGAGATCATTCGCCGCGGCGAAGCGGACGTCATGCTGTCGGGGGGCGCCCACAGCATGATCCACCCGTTCGGCGTGACGGGCTTCAATCTGCTCACCGCGCTTTCCACTCGCAACGACGAGCCGGAGCGGGCCTCGCGGCCGTTCGACCTGCACCGCGACGGTTTCGTCTTGGGCGAGGGCGCCGCGATGGTGATTCTTGAGGAGTACGAGCGGGCCAAGGCTCGCGGGGCGCACATTTACGGCGAGATCGCCGGGTACGGCACGACCGCCGACGCGTTCCGGATCACCGACACCCATCCCGAGGGGCGCGGCGCCATCGCCTGCATGAAGATGGCGCTGGCCGATGCGGGCAAGGGGCTCGACGAGATCCACTACATCAACGCCCACGGCACCAGCACCTCGGTCAACGACCGGGTCGAATCGCTGGCGATCCGCGAGACGTTCGGCGAGCGGGCGTACCAAATTCCCGTGTCGAGCACCAAGAGCATGACCGGGCACCTCATCGCCGCTGCTGGGGCGACGGAGCTGATTATCTGCCTGTTGGCAATGCGCGAGGGGGTCGTCCCGCCGACGATCAACTACGAGACCCCCGACCCGGCATGCGATCTGGACTACGTCCCCAACAAGCCGCGGGAGCACAAGGTGACGACTGCCCTGTCGAACAGCTTCGGCTTCGGCGGACAGAACATCACGCTGGTGGCGACGACTGTGTTATAGCGCTTTGACACAGCCCAATAGACTCGTCTAGGCGTGAATTTCACTTGAGTAAAAGCAATCCGCAGGCGGGTGGAGGAGCCGCGAGCTTGTCACCTTGGCCATGACGGGTCCCGTGATGCAGGCTTCGCCTTGAAAGCCGAACCGAAACAACGACGCTTTCTCGACACGATCCGGACCTCCTGAAAGGCGCCCCAGAGAAGAGGTTCGACCGCCTTTTCAAGCTGTCCAGGTTTTGGGGTCAACCTCCGTGATGCGAAAGTGCGGTTAATGACTGCGCCGAAAGTCGTTGACGATCGCTTGTGAACGCCTTCGCTGCACACGTGTCAACTCGCTCTTCGCTAGCGTGACGGTGAATGACGCGATTCCAACCTCCGCGCGACATGTACGATCCCCAGTTCGTGCGGGGGTTGTTCGACGAGATGTCACGGACCTACGGCGTCGTGAATTTCGTCTCCTCGTTTGGATTCTGCCGACGATGGCGACGGCAATGTCTGCGTGGGATTCAGATCGACGCCCCTGGGCATGCCGTCGACCTGATGACGGGCATGGGCGAACTTTGCCCGGACTTGTCGCGTTCGGTGGGCGAAACGGGGCAAATCACGGCGATTGACAGTTCGCCGGTCATGTGCGACGCAGCGCGCCGGCAAGCCGGGCGTCTGGCGCAACAGCTCGCTGCAATCGAGATCATCGAGGCCGACGCGCTGGCTTGTCCGTTGCCCGACGGCAGTGCGGACTACGTGTGCTCTTCGTTCGGTTTGAAGACGTTCAGCGCCGGTCAGGTGGCAGTCTTGGCTGCCGAGGTCGCGCGAATATTGCGACCGGGAGGCCGGTTCTCATTTGTCGAGATCTCGATGCCGAGCGCGAAATGGTTGCGCTGGCCTTATCTTTTCTATTTGCGATTTGCGATCCCGCTGATCGGCCGGCTGTTTTCGGGAAACCCGGATAATTATCGCATGTTGGGCGTCTATACGCAGGCCTTCGGCGATTGCCGTAACGTGGCGCGCGCGTTTGCAGCTGCGGGACTCGATGTCGAATCCCGCAGCTACTTTTTCGGATGCGCGACGGGAATCACGGGCGCCAAGCCCCGACCGACTGCAAGATGAGCGATTAGCTCAGTCCGCAAACAGCCCTGTACCGTACCAGATGCCGTTGGCGCCGCGGCGGATGTCGTAGCCGAAGACGCGGTGCGGACGGCTCACGCCGCGCCAGTGGCCCGATGACTGGCGCCAGCTCAAGACGCAGTCGACGCAGGAGTCGATCATCGTTTGCCCCGGCCAGCTCTCGGCGCAGACCTCGGTGACGCTGGTTCCCGCGGCGGCGCTGAGTTGGTGGAACCGCTGCTCGAAATTCTGATGCCCGCACTGCTGCACCTGGGCCTGATAGGACGCCTGTTGCGCGGCGCCGCTGGCCAGCGACGGGTCGAACCCGCCGAACGTGCTCTGCGGTCCTTCGGGATGGGTCCGCACGGCCCAGATCAACGTCCGCTGCGTGATCGTCCCGGCGGGCAAATCGATCGCGGCGGCGAGCCCGTCGACGCTCCAGCGGTAGTACTTGCCGCTGGCAAGAGGCAGCGCCGTGACCGCGTGGCCGTAGTACGGGGCGCTCTTGTGCGCGAGATCAATCATCACGAACCCGGGCCCGCCGTGCAATTCGTTGAACGCCGCGAAGCTCGCCAGTCGCTTGGCTTGCCCCTCGACCTCAATCGTCGCGTCTTGCGGAAGGCGGCATAGGACGACCTGGGCCAGCTTGGTCTGCACGTCCGCGCGAGCGGCAAGCGAAGCGTCGATCGACTGGCCCGTCGACGAACCAGCCGGCGGCGCCAAGTAGACCAGCAGCATTTTGTTCTGCCGCGAGGCTTCGCGGTACGCGCCGTAGTAGTCGTGCGACCAAGTTATCCCGGAATGCTGCGGCGCGCTCTTAGCGACCGGCTTGGTCCCGGAGGAGGTGGCAGCCAGCGCCGACGGGATGATCGCCTGCAGGCTCGCTGCGATGAACAGAGCGCTCGCGGTCGAGCGCATTATCAGATTCATGGCCATTTGATGTGAACTCCGGAGGTGAAGCGCGGCCCGCCGCCTTGAGCGCTTCAAGCAGAACGAACGGCAGCGGACGGGGGCCGCAATCGCGACGGCTGCGACGGCGTAGGAACGCCGAATGGAAGAGTTCGAGTGTAGCGGCCTCGCCCGTCGGCACAACCTCCCCAGAGCGCCTGAACTGCCTGTGTTCCCCGCTTTTTGGCCGAATTGGTCGAAAACTTGCGTCCCCCGAGAACCAGCAAAAGCCAGTTCAGGGCTGGGCCAGGCGGGCGGGCTGCGGAGGACAGGCTCCGCGCGACCCCGGGTCACCACAGGTGGTGGACCTGCGGTTTGATCCGTTCGTCGTACAGACGCTCGACCGCCGCCATGACGCGGTCGTCGAGCGGCGGCAGGTCGGCGGCGGCGACGTTGTCGTCGACCTGGATTGGGTTTTTCCCGCCAGGAATTGCGCAGGTCACCGCAGGGTTCATCAAGATCCATCGCAGCGCAAACTGGGCGAGCGTCGCCCCCGCGGGGACGAGCCCGCGCAGTTCCTCGACCGCCGCGAGGCCCGTTTCGTAGTCGACCCCGGCAAAGGTTTCGCCGCGGTCGAATTGCTCGCCTTGCCGATTGAATTGGCGATGGTCGTCTGGGGCGAACTGGCTGTCGCGGCGGAGCTTGCCGGTGAGCATCCCGCTGGCAAGCGGGACCCGCGCAAGGACGCCGACGTTCCTCCGCTGCGCCTCGGCGAAGAACAAATCGGCCGGTCGTTGGCGGAAGATATTGTAGATGATTTGCACTGTGTCGACGCCGGGGCGTTCGATCGCTTTGAGCGCCTCCTCGACTCGCTCGACGCTGACGCCGTAGTGCCGAATCTTGCCGGCTTGCTTCAACTGGTCGAGTGCGTCAAACGCCTCGGGGCGGTAGTAAACGTCGGTCGGGGGGCAGTGGAGTTGCACGAGGTCGAGCGCCTCGACTTCAAGATTCAAGAGACTCCGCTCGACGAATTCCGTCAGATTCGCACGGGTGTAGCCGTCGGCGGTGTGGGGGTGGAGTCGCCGCCCCGCCTTGGTGGCGACCCAGAACAGTGCGTCGGGCCGCTGGCGGCGCAACTCGGCGATCAGCCGTTCGCTGCGGCCGTCGCCGTACACGTCGGCCGTGTCGATGAAATTGACGCCGCGGTCCAGCGCGCGGTGCAGTGCGGCGAGCGAGTCGTCGTCGCTCACCTGCCCCCAACTGCCGCCGATGGCCCAGGCGCCGAAGCTGACGGTCGAGACGTTCCAGCCGGTCCGGCCGAGGGTGCGGTATTGCATTGCGGCGACGTCAAGGTTGAGAGCGGAGAGAAGCGGGCGAAGGAATTATCTCGCGCGGAGCGAGCTGCGCAAGGTCCCGGCCGCACAAATCACGGCAATCAGCCCGGCGCTTTCGGCCATCGGCTCGGGGACGGCTGCGGCGGCCGAAGCTGACGGGAAGGCCGAGCCAAAGCCGGCTTGCCACGCAGCGAGTTCCTCGGCGCCGTAGGTTCCGGGATAGCCGCGCTGCCAAACGAGGAAATCGGCGCCGTCGACGATTTCGTCGTCGTTGAAATCGCCCTGGAGCCCCGGCAGCGTGTACTCGACGACCAATCGCGGCGGGATCGAAGTGGAGAACGTCGAGTCGGACGCGGTGAACCCGACGTATTGCGGGAGGTCGAGACTTCGCAGTCGCACCCCCGCGTGCGTGGCTTGGCCGACCAGCGAGGCGATGAACGAATGGTTCAACGGCAATTGCCCAGAAGAGGCAGCCGACGTGGGGTCTGTCACGGCCAACAGCGTTCCCGGCGTTGTTCCGTCGGGGAGCGAGGGGATGCCGTCGCCGGCGAACCCGACGATTTCGATTCGCGGGGCGCCGGAAGAGACGTAGAAGTCGAGATCGAGATAGGCCCCCTGCACGACCGCTCCGGCGGGCAACCCGGCGAGCGAAAACTCCATGATCGGCCTCTGTTCGGGAAACGACAGGTCTCCGGGAAACCCGCCGATAACCAGGGCGGTTTCGCCCTCGATCATTGAGGAGACGGCGCCCGGGCGATACTGCACGTCGTAGGTTGCGTCGACGCGGTACTTGTAAGGCGTCGAGGGGGTCGGGTCGATCCAGGTCTGAAACCCGAGTTCCTCGACGCTCGCAGACCAGGGAATGTTAAGCAAGTTGCGAAAGAACCCCGTGCCGCCGGGATAGGAGTTGGGTTTGGAGCGCCAGGCCGCAACGGGATCTCCTCCGCTGCGGCGCATCGAGATCGCGTACTGCTCGCCCGATTTTGCATGAATTCCCGCGCTCGACAGGTCGACGCTGACGAACGGCGGAGGATCGGCCAGCGAGTTGATCACTGGGACGTCGTTGATGGAAATCACCGTGTTGAACAACCGGCTCTTGTCGTCGATTGCAGGAAGCCCGCCGACGAGCGGCCGCAGTTCAAGCGTGACGTCGCCCGCAGCGCCAGCGAACTTGCCGAGTTGTACGTCGATTTGCGACAACAGCCCATCCGTGGCGACAGTGAACGACTGGGCCCAGAAGTTGCTTGGCCGCAGGCTAAGCGCAGCCGAATTGCCGCCGACGTTGTTGCTGGCGTCGAGCGCTGGCGCTGCGAGAAGGGAGGACGTCGCTCCCCACCCAAGGCCGACGAGCAGACAGCAGACGAGCGCGAAGCCGCGAATCATGGCTTGTCCCCTTGAGTGAAAAGCATAGCGGCCGGGCCGCGGCCCGGACTCGCAACGGGCGAGCGACTGGAAATCGTCGCCGACGCCTTGCCGGATGATACCACCGGCTCGATTCGCAAGGACACTCCCTGACTTCCGGCGCAGCCAATTGGCGATTCCCTCGCGGAATCGCGCGAGTCGGATCGGGCTTGGGCGTTCCCCGGAGATGGCGATGCAGCGGGCTTCACCAAATTGCCGTGATCGCCTAAGATGACGCGGGGGCGGTGGAACCGTCCCGCCCGCCTGCCCCAAGCCTTGCATCCCCTCCGTGCCTGCACCGACCATCACCCGCCAGCGTCAGCTCGACGACCTTTGCGAGCGTCTGCGAACCGCCCCTGAGATCGCTTTCGACACCGAGTTCGTGTCCGAGGACACGTTCTATCCCGAGTTGTGTCTTATTCAGGTCGCGACTCGCGACGAAATGGCCGTTGTCGACCCCCAGGAGGTCGACGTGCGGGAGTTCTGGCGCGTCATCGCCGAGGGGGAGCACGTTTCGGTCTTTCATGCGGGGCGCGAGGAGCTCAACTTCATTCTCCGCGCCGTCGGAGCGGCGCCGAAGAGGCTGTTCGACGTTCAGTTGGCCGCGGGGTTCTGCGGGCATGAGTACCCGGCCTCCTACGGCGCCGTCGTGGGACGAATCCTTGGCGAAAAGCCGATGAAGGGAGAGCAGCGCACCGACTGGCGCCGGCGCCCGCTCACCAAGGCTCAGATCGAATACGCCTTGGAGGACGTGCGGTTCTTGTTGCCGCTGTTCGACAAGTTGCAGGCGATCCTCAAACGCCGCGACCGCGCCGCGTGGTTCGCCGAGGAACTCGATCGGTGGCGCGACGACGTCGTCGCGGCCCAGGATCGCAAGGACTGGCGGCGAGTCTCCGGAATCGGCGCCCTGAAGTCGCAACAACTGGCGATCGTCCGCGAACTGTGGTTCTGGCGCCAGGAGGAGGCCCAGCGACTCAATCAGCCTCCCAAGCGTCTGCTGCGCGACGACTTGCTGGTCGAAATCGCCAAGCGGAAAATCGACCGTCCCGACCAAATCCTCGCCATCCGCGGCCTGCAGCGCAACGCACTCAAACGGGGCGCCGTTGATCTGGCCGAGTGCGTCCGTCGCGGGCTCGCCACGCCGCTGGAGAAGCTCTTTCGGGGCCCGCGCCGCGAACTGCCGGCGCAGCTCAACCTGCTGGGCCAGTTTCTCACTCCGGCGCTGACGTCGATCTGTCGCCAGGCCGAAGTCGCCGCGAGCCTGGCCGGGACCGCGAGCGACGTTCGCGATCTGATCGCCGAACGGCTCGGCTACGGTACGGAAGAGGGGGAAGGGCCGCCGCGGCTGTTGAGCGGGTGGCGCGCCGAGCTGGTCGGCAATCTCATCGACGACCTGCTTGCAGGGCGCAAGAGCATCCGCATCACCGACGCCTCGCAGGAAGATCCGCTGGCGTTTGACGAGGTGTCGGCGAAGCCGTCGTAGCAGCGCCCGCGTCCCGTCACCGCAGGCCGGAGTTGGCTGTCGACGGGGGCGGCAGCACGAGGGGGCCGCTGGCCGAGAGCGGGCTGGCAGGTCGGGACTCGTCGGTCGCATCGGTCTCGCGGGGCGCCGTCGTCGCCGACGAAGCCGTTGCCGTGCTCGAGGCCGGGACCACGTTCGGATCGTTGACGGCGACCGTCGCGGCGGCCGAGCTTGTCCGCCCGGGGAAAAGCGCCGGATCAGCCATCGACGCCACGCGAGCGTCGTCGTTGTCGGCGCGGTTTTTCTTGGCGTCTTCTTCCAGCTTGCGACCGGCGAGGCGCGTTCCCTGGTAGATCGTGCCGCGGTTGAACGGCCCGGCGCCGAAGAACCAGATGTCGTTCGCCGTGCTCTCGTTCGCGACGATGCCCGACTGCCACACGGGCTCGCCCGAGTCGCGGCGATACGCGAAGACGGCCAGCTTGGCGACGCCCCGTTGGTTGCGGCGCTTTGCGATGGGGATTTCGGGAATCGCCGCAGGGAGGGTCGTCGTCACGCCGACCTGCGGCACGTTCGTCGCGGGGATGCCGAACAGCAGGTCGTGATTGTCGGTCCCCACGGCCCCGGCCCGCGGCTCGACGACGAACTCGGCCTCGTCCCGTTTGTCCTTGAGCACGCAACCGCTGGCTAGCAGATGCTGCCGCATCGAGCTGACGAGATACGATTTGTCGACCACCTCGGCCAGTTGACGTTCCTCGAAGTAGATCGATTGCCCGGCGAGCGGCGTGAAGTCGATCTGTTGGACGGCCCGATCGACCGCGTCGGAAATGAGGAGTTGCTCGGTGGCCGTGCGCATCGTGTTCGAGGTGCGCGTCGAACCGCACCCCGCCGCAAGGACGAGCGTCGCCGCGACTGCGCACCACGCGGCCCGTCGCCAATTGCGATCGACGCTTGTCGTCCGGGAGTATCGTCGAACCGAGATCATGCGCTGCGAAACCAAGCCAAGCTCGGCGCCGGGACGGCGTCAAGCGGGCGGCGGATTATAGCGGCCCGCGGCGAGCGACCAACCCCAGGCGAAAGGTCGATTGCTAGCACCGCGGCGAATCGGTTTTCCTGCAGGAGTTCATCGTTCGGCTGGGCTCGCCACGACGGCGCGAGTACACTGACTTGCTAGCACCGCGCCGCTGGCTGGGCGCTAATCGTTCTGTTCTCCCGGATCGTCGGCCGTTGACCACGCGCTCGTCCCATCGTCTTGTCCGTAACGCTGCGCCCCGCTCGGGCCTTCCGACGCGGTTGGTCTCGTTGACGGCGATGCTGCTGCTCGTCGTCGCGGCGATGGGGTACGTTCGCCGGCCGGAGACCGTGGACCGGTTGGGACGCGTCTTCGGCTTGGCGCCGGCCCGACCCGCGCTCAGCGAGCCCGCGGCGGTCGTCCCCGCGGCCGCATTCGACGAGGCGAGTCCTGCGGCGGACCCCTTCGTCCCCCTCGACGCGGCCTGGGACGAGGTGAAGGACAACGCTCCGTTTCGCGCCAAAGAATCCCCGGCTTGGTTCGCGGTGTTGAAGGCCGTCGGCGAATGTTCGGTCGACGAGTTGGCCGCGGCGTCGCTCGGCGAGACGACCTTCGCGCAGCTTCGCACGCAGCCGGAGGCCTATCGAGGGCGAGTCGTCACGCTGCGCGGCGTCGTGCGACAGGTTGCTCGGCAACAGGCCCCGGCGAACGACCAGGGGATCGAGTCGTACGACCAACTGTGGCTCGCCCCGGCCGGGGGAGGTCAGTGGCCGCTGGTCGTGTACGTGCTCGGACTTCCGGGGGGCTTTCCTCGCGGCGATGAGCTGCGCGAGCCGGCGACAATTCACGCCGTGTTCTTCAAGAATTGGTCGTACAGCTACGGCGACGGACTGGGGTTGGCGCCGGTCGCGGTCGCGAAGTCGTTCGCGTGGAGCAGCCCGAGCGCCGCCGCGTCGGCCGACGATCCGGCGCCCCAGCGGCTCTGGCCGATCGTCCTTGGGGCCTTGGCGATCGCGGCTGCGGGAGTCGCCTACGCGGCGCGACGCACGCGGCGACCCCGCCGCGCGGGGCATGGATCGGCGATCATCGATGCGTCTCTGGAAGCCGCGGACGTGCGCGAGCGGCTCGAGCGCTTGGCCGAGCGGGAGTCCTCGTCGTGAACCGCCGAGCGCATCGTCCGGGGGTCGTTGTTGCGACGGGGAGCCTGCTGGTGCTCGCCGTCGCGGGCTCGCACGCAATTGCCGCGGACGAAGGGTTCGCCGCGATGTTGGCCGACGCGGGGATCGAGCTTGGGGAGCTTCGCGAGCTGGCCGACGCGGCTCGATCTGACGCGCCGCTTGCTGCGGAGAATCACCGAACCGCCCGGCAAACATTGCGGCGGCTGCGGCAGCTTGGCGAGGCGACCCTTGCCGAGCAGGCCGGGACGATTGACGCGACGGCGCCCGGCGAGTTGGTCGCCGTCGGCGGCGACGCGATTGCGGTCCGCATGCTGCCGGGCGATTCCGAACCAAGCGTTCCCGACGAGTTGCCGACGGTCGCGGCGAGCGTCACCATCGTCACCCGGAGCGGTCCGGTCGTGGTGCTGACCTCGGCGTTGCCGCGCGCCTGGCGCGATCCGACGCCGAGCAACGACTTGCCGGAGCACGTGCGGGTGACGGGGGTCCTGCTCGACGAGCTCGACCCGACTGCGGCCAATCCGGACGACGTCCCCTGCGTCGTCCTCGCCACGAGACTGCAGTGGTTGCCGCGCGAGCGCGTCCCCGCAGGGTGGCGGTGGCTGGCCGAGCACGGGTTGGACGTCTCGCTGCTCGACGAGGTGCGCCATAAGCAGCCGTTCGTCGAGCCGCGAGTCAGCCGCGAAGGAGAAGCGTTCCACGCTTGTCTTGAGACGGTGGCCGCGGGGAATGCTGACGAGCTCGAACGGCTGGCGGCCGCCGACATCGCCGCGCGCTTGCCGGCGATTCGCGAAGCGCTGGCGAACGCTCGGGCCGCGGCGTCAGCGGCGAACGCTTCGCGCGAGCAGGCGACCGCCGTCGCTCTGGCGGCCGCCGAACTTGAGCGGGGCGAAGCGGGCCGCTCCTCGGCGGCGCCGTTGTTTCTTCGTCCCGAGGAGTCGCTCGGTCAGTTCGTGCTCGTCGAGGGGATCGTGCGCCGCGCGGCAAAGATCTTCGGCGAGGAGGGCGCCATCAGCCACTTCGAAATCGATCTCTACCCGGTCGATTCGCAGAACATGCCGATCGTCTGCTGCGTCGCGCGGCTCCCCGCGGGGTTCCCGCTGGGGGACGCGGTTCGCGAACAAGCCCGCGTCGCGGGGGTTTTTTTCAAGCTGTGGACCTACCGCACGCGGCCCGATGCCGACGGGGGGACGAAGACCTCGGCGGCGCCGATCGTGATTGCCGCGGAACCGACGTGGCTTCACGCCCCGACGCCGATCGAGTCGAATCGCTGGGCGATCGCCGGGGGGGCGGCGTTTCTGGTCGGACTGGCGGGGTTGTGGATCGCCCTGTGGCGCTCGCACCGCGGCGAGCGGAGGCGACCCGCACGAATCGAAGCGCCGCCGCTGCGCTTGCCGGAGTGACAATCCGCCGAACCGCGTTCAGGACAATTGTGCTTCCCGTTCAGGCTCGCGTGCTGGGCGGCCCATCAAGCCGAGCCTTGGCCTCGCTCGGGCAGCACGTCAGGCCGCGTTCAGCGCCGGCATCGTTTTGCCCTTGAGTTTGTAGACGTAGGCCAGCACTTCGGCGACCGCCGCGTAGCTGTCGTCGGGGATCGGCCGGCCGACGTCCACCTCTTTGTACAGGAGCTGCGCGAGCGGCTTGCGCTCGACGACGGGGATGTTGTGTTCGAGAGCCAAGCGGCGAATTCGCTGGGCCAGCACCCCGGCGCCCTTGGCCACCACGACCGGTGCGGCCATCTGGAGCGGGTCGTACTGGATCGCCACCGCCAGTTCGGTGGGATTGGTGACGACGACGTCGGCTTTGGGAACTTTGTCGCCGATGCGGTTCAGCGCCATCTGGCGTTGGATTTGCCGTCGCCGGGCGACGACCTGCGGGTCCCCTTGCAGGTTCTTCATCTCCTCGCGGACCTCCTGGTGGGTCATCATCAGGTCCTGCTCGTGCGACCAACGTTGGAAGCCGTAGTCGAACAGCGCCAATACCAGCAGCGCTCCCCCGACCCACAGCGCGGTCGAGAAGATGACGTCGGCCAGCATCCGGGCAAGCTCGGGGATCGCCAGTTGCGAGGCGAGGAGCACTTCCTCGCGGCGGTTGTAGATGACAGCCCCTGCGACGATCGACACGATCGCCACTTTGAACAGCCCGAACCCCAGTCGCATGACGCCTCGCAGCGAAAAGATCCGCTTGAGCCCCGCCAGCAGGCTGAGCCGCGACCAGTCGGGGCTGATCTTGTCCGGCAGAAAGAGCAGTCCGAATTGAAAGACGCTCGTCAGGGCCCCGGCGATCATCAGCAGTCCCAAGATCGGCAGCAGCCACGTCGCGAGGTTGCGCAGCAGGGCGTGGCTATGCTCGACGAACGCTCGGGGATCGGTCTCCAGCGGCGGGACGCTTCCCAACTGCAGCGTGAGATAGTCGGCGATCCCTGCGCACATGGCCGGCCCCCACATCAGCACCAGCGACACGCCGACGAGCAACAGGGCCGCGGACCCAAGGTCCTGGCTGAACGCAACTTGTCCCTGCTCCCGCGCCTGTTGACGCCGATGCGGAGAGGCATCGTAGTTCTTCTCCCCGGACTGCTCGGGCATAGGTTAGGGGGGACTAGGGGACCAGAGGACGACAGGACAATGGGACGACAGGACGATAGAACGGCGGGCCATCGGGAGAAGCGGCGCTTGGTTGTCGTCAGCTCTTGTTTACCGCTGTCTCCTGGTCCCTTGGTCCTCGATTCTCTACGTTCCCCCCGCCGCTGCGATTGCTTCGCGGATCAGCGTGATCGCGTCAATGGCTCGTTGGGGGAAGGTGAGCGCGATCGCTCCGATCGAGACGACCAACGCGGCCAACGTCGTCAGGGCGTTCACGCTGAAGCCCACCGCCAGCACGTTAATCTGCGGCAGCGTGCGGCCGACGAGCCCAAGCACGAGCGTGGCCAACAGAAGCGCCGTCATCGCGGGCGCCGAGGCGCGAATCCCCAACAGGAAACTTTGCCCCAGAAGCGTCGTCGCGGCATCGACGTAAGATTGGCCCCAGGCGGCGCGTCCCGGCGGGAGCCAAGCGTAGGTTTCCAGAATCGCTTCGACCATCATCACATGGCCGTCCAGCAGCACGAACATCGCCAGTGCGAGGAAGTAGAAGAATTGACCGTAGACGGAAACGTTCTCGTCGAGCGCCGGATCGTACGACTCGGCGACGGCCGTGCCGCCGATCTGGCTGACGATCTGCCCCGTGAGTTGAATGCCGCTGAGCAGGATCGTGATCCCCAGTCCCAGCAGGGCGCCGAGCAGGGCCTCGCCGACGATGCTCCACGCGAGCCCGACGAGCGACTCCAGCGGCCCCACGACCGACCCGGTTTGCAGCGGCGTGACGATCAGCGCGAGGCCCACTGCCAGAAACGCCCGCGCATGCAACGGGGCGGCCTTGGTGCTGAGCAAGGGAGCGGTCATCACGACCGCCCCGACCCGCGCCAGGACGAGCACGAACGCGCCGAATTGGTGTAGCAGCAGCGTTTCGAGCATAGGACGGAAGCGGGGGACGACGGGAAGAACGGCAGATCGGACGACGGACTTACGGGACGACGGTCCTGCGGTCCCGTCGTCCCCTGGTGCTCCGCTCCCCCGAGTCCGTCACAACGTCTCCGGGATGTTCCGGATCAGCGTTTCCGCGTACTCGACGAGTCGCGAGATGATCCACGGAAGGGAGAACGCCAGGGCAAGGACCATGGCGACGAGCTTGGGGACGAAGGCGACTGTTTGTTCTTGAATCTGCGTGAGCGCCTGGAGCAAGCCGATCGCCAGCCCGACGACGGTCCCGGCGATCAGGACCGGCGCCGCGATCAGCGTAGCGATCAGCAGGGCCTCGCGGCTAAGGTCGATGGCAGTTTCGGGGGACATTGGGGTCAGGGGGGTAGGGGGTGGAAGCAGGACGCAGCGAGTCCGAATCGATCCCAATCACGAGCGCTTTGGCAGAGGCTGAATTTCGAGCTGACAAAGCACGAGTGCTTTGACGCCCGCCAGACGTCGAGCTGACAAAGCACTCGTCGCCAATCCCTCACCCCAGTACTGCGAAGCTCTCCAGCAGCATCTCGACGACCAGTCTCCAGCCGTCGACCAAGACGAACAGCAGCAGCTTGAACGGCAGCGAGAGCAGCACCGGCGGAAGCATCAGCATGCCCATCGAGATCGTCACGCTCGCCACGACGATGTCGAGGATCACGAACGGCAGGTAGATCTGAAACCCGATCAGAAACGCGGTTTTGAGTTCGCTGAGCATGAACGCCGGCAGCAACGCCTGCAGCGGCACGTTTCGCTCGTCGGGCCCCGCGCCGAAGTAGACGTAATTGTCGGGCAACTCGCCCGTGTCGGGGTCCCGTTCGCTAGGCAAGTAGCTCAGGAACAGGTGGACCGAGTCGTCGTTCTCCGTGCGGCGGATTTGCTCGGCCATGAATCGCCGAACCGGCTCGACGCCGCGATTCCACGCTTCGTCGAGGCCGATCTTTTTCTCGGTGTACGGCTTGATCCCCTGGTTGTACGCCTCGTTCCACACGGGGGTCATCAGCAGCGCCGTCATGAACAGCGCAATCGAGGTGATCACCTGACTGGGGGGAAGTTGCTGCGTGCCGAGCGCCTGCCGCAGCAGGCCCATGACGACCAGGATCCGCACGAAGCTGGTCGTCATCAGCAGAATCGCCGGCGCCAGACTCACCACGGTCAGCAGGAGCAGGACCTGCATCGCCGAGGTCATCCCCTCGGGGCTCGTCCACTGCTGCGGTCCGCCGAGCCCCGCGGGAATCAGCGCAGACGGCGCCATCGCCGTCTGCGCCGCCACGGAATCGGCCGCCAAGGCGACCACGAAAACGCACAGGGTGCGAAGGGAGCAGCGGATTGACCAAGCGCCAGCGACCAATGACCAAGGGCGGAACGAATCGCTGGGCGATTCCCCTCCGCGCTTGGTCATTGGGATTTGGTCATTGGTCATTGTCGCGCCTTGCGTTTGACATGCCAGATCATCGCCGGCGATCTGGCGCCGCTTAGCGGCGGCTTGCTTCGCGGCCTAGGAAGCCGCGGGCCGGTTCGCGGGCGAGTTGGGCGAGGACTTGCTGGAACTCCGCAGCCGGGCCGTGCAGAGCGCCGGCCGAGCAGAGCCCTGCGATGCGGTCGACTTCCGCGGCGTCGGTCACCTCGGCGAGCGTTTGGACCCCTTCGGGCGCGATCGCCAGCAGCACCAGTTTGTTGCCGATGCGGATCAGATGGGCGACGCTTCGCCCCGCGAGCGGCGCCACGCCCAACAGCGCGAACGCCTCGTGCGGCAACATGCCCGGAGACTTGGATTTGCCGCGGCGCATCAGCAGCGCGCACACGACGAACAGCCCGACCACCGCCGCGAGACCCCCGGCCGCGGTCGTCAGCGACTCGCCGGCGGGGAACGAGAACGGCAGCTTGGAACGCGTCGGAGAGCTTGTCGCGGCGCTTCGCACCAGCGGGAGATTCACGCCGCCGCGCGGGAGCAGCCGGCGACTCTCCTCGGAATCCGTACGACTCGTAGGCGTGGTTGCGTCAGCAGCCACGGCGGCTCCGTCGCCCCCCTCGTCATCCTCGCGATGAAACGACAGCAGCACCTCGCCAGCCTGGGCGTGAAGCCGCGCTGCTGGCAACGAACACGCCGCGGCGCAGCCGAGCGCGAGGATCCGCCAAGTTACGTTCCAACAACGGGGCGACATGAGCACAGCACAAGCCCGCGGCATCGCGGCAACGGGCCGCGCGCCGTGCGCCATGCACGCCGCCAGCGGTCCCGCGGGCTTATAGGCCTTGCCGCGACGTTGCGCCCAGGGCAGTTGGCGTGCTAGCAGAGCATGGCGAGACTTGCGAGACGAGTCGTGGAGAGCGAAAGGCAAGTGGCGCTGTTCGTCCCTCCTCTGTCCGCGTTCACCCTCATTCCTTCCTCAGATCCCACGCCTCCAGCCACTCGAGGCTGACCGGGCGCATGGCGAATTCCTCCACCAGGCGGTTATGCATGTCGGAGAGGTGGCCGGCGCCGTAGAAGACGGCCAGCCGTGCCGTGCCGGCGTCGAGTTGCTTGCGCAAGACGGCCAGGGCCCGCTTGTTGCGCTCGGTGATCAGCGTCGACCCGTCGGGGCCCGAGAGGCCGACCATCAGCGACTCCATCCCCTCGAACTGCTTGGCCATGGCAATCTTCAGCCGCCGGGCTCGGTCGTCCGACAGCAGCGCCAGCATGAAGTCGAACCCCGGCGAGTCGCCGCTCGACTGGTTCTGGCTTTGCTGCGCCATCGAGGTCCCGATCAACCGCAGGTACATCTTGAGGAACCCGTCGTCGCGCTCGGCCATCGACTGCTGGAACTCCTCGGGCGACATGTCGGCGTGGACGAAGTTGCGGGCCGTGTAGTTGATCTGTTCGAGCTGGTGCTCGAGCTCCAGCATCGACTTCATGCCGTTTTGCATGGCGCCCAGGGGGTGGGCGTTCGACGTGCCGCGGCCCTTGGGGACGACGGTCCCCTCAGGAGCGACCAGCTCGTACAGCACGGCGTCGTAGGTGCGAAACCGGCGATTGAGGGCGTCGTAGTAGCTCTGATCGCCGATGTGGACCGCCCCCACCAGATCGACGTACCGCGGGTAATCGCCGGGGGCCCGTTGGGGGTCGAACTCGGTCGCGGGGACGTACCGGACGACGGCCGTGGTCATCGCCGTCGGTTCGTCGGATTTGTCGCGGACGAGTTCGACCCAGCGCTGGCCGACGTCCTCGGGGAGTTCTCCCTGGGCGAGGATGGTCGTCGCCTCGCGGGCTTGGCATCCCCCGGCCCACAGCGGGGCGAGCAGCCAGCACAGGATCGCCAGCGGGGTCGGGGGCCGAAGCGGCAGCGGGATTCTCATGGCACGGGTCGCCGGGGGAAAGCTCGGAAGCGGCAAGGAAGCAAGCTAGCGAAAGTATACGGGGCGGAAAGGCGTGAAGGCGAGGGTGCGGGGCCGTCGATCGCGGTGTTGGCAGGGCAAGTTCCCGCAGATCCGCCGCGCTCAAAGCGCCCCCGTCGGCAGGGTTGTTGAAGGGGACAGGCGCGTTTGCGGAGCGCAAGTTTCAGGGAGTTCTTGCCCTTGATCCGCCGGCCAGCCCCCGTTTTCAACGGGCCGCTAGCGTCACGTCCGGCATTTTCGGCACTGTTTACCAATCTTACTCAACCGCTTCGACCGGCGCGTCCGATACTACCCGCACAGATAGGCCTCGAAGTCTGTCTGCAGGACATGAGCCAACCGTGGTGCGCCGACCGTGCGCCGCCTCCCACAGGGGATGGGAATCCTATGACTTTTCGATCTCTTCACAAATGGATCGCGGCGTTGGGCTTGGCGGCGTCGAGCGGGCTCGCCCCGTCGGCTTGGGCGCAGGCGCAGGACGCCTACTGCGGTCCGGCCTGCGACTTCGAGACGCAGTGGTTCGCCCCTGTGGACTTTGACTTCAACTGCCGGCCGATTGAGAAGGAGTGCGGCTTCTTCTTCAATTACAACCGGCTGGTGTGGGCGATGACCGGCGAACGGACGACGATCGGCGCCCGCGGGGTGACCGATCTGTCCGAGGTCATCTACTACGGCGAGACGGTCGACCTGAACGGCGGCGGGACCAACCCGTTTGCCAACGGCGACCCGCCCCCGCCGTACTTGATTCAGAACGGAATCCAGGAAGCGCCCCCCGACGCGGACCTCGGCTGGGGGACGCGGTACGAAGTGGGGTATCAGTCCGGCGGACGATCCTGGATGGTAGGCGTTCTGGATGGGCCGGTATCGAGCACCTACAAGGTGTATGGATTCCAGCATTTGGCATATCCAAACAGTTTTCCTGCGTGGAACGACCTGCCGCTGTTGGCCAATGACTTGCTGGGAACCACCGGGTTTTCGATCGAGGAGTTCGACTTCACCGGAGGCGGTTTCGGAGTCCAGGCGCCCCATTCAGGGACGGCGGCAATCCCCACGACAGCCAATGGATTCGGTTCTGTACACGTCAATTTCGAAAACAACGATCAACACCTGTTCGGATTCAGGGACTATGTCAACGATGTGCTTGGGACGTTGGGGGGACCTGGTGTTCGTGTCGTCGGTATTGCCGTCGAGAACGGAATTATCACGGAACTCGAAGTCCTCGCGGGCGGCGATTTGCTCATCGACGATCTGAACGGCAACGCCATCAATGGGTTCATCTTTATTGTCGATCCGGTGACTGATGCGATTATTGGACTCTTGACCGACTGGGGCGATCTCGCTCGCTTCAACGTGGCTTTCGACACGATGGCGGTTCGCAATACGACCCGCACCGACGGCGTTGAAGTAATGCACACTTGGGACATCGACACTTCGCATCTGCCGGTCAAGGAGCAGCGAAACAGCTTCCAATTCGGGATTGGCGCCCGGTTCTTTAAGATGAAAGACACGTTCTACTGGGATGGTCGCGGCAGTATCCTCGGCCGAACCTATCAGGAGACGATCGCCGACAATCAGATCGTCGGCCCCCAGATTCGGGCCGCCTGGAACCAGCAACACAAGCGGTGGAGCATGGGCGTCGACGCCCGGTGTCTGCTTGGCTACAACGTCACCGACATCGGCCAGACGGCCGCGTTCGGCGAGAATCTAGCGCCTGGGCAGCCGAATTCGCTCCTCTACACCCAGCCGACGTTTTCCACTGCCGGCAAGCAGCACAACGAGTTCTCGCCGCTGGTCGAAGTGCGGGCCGAGGCTCGGTATCAGGTCACCAGCGCCTTGGCGCTCAAGCTCGGTTATACCGGGATCTTCGTCGACAACGTGACTCGAGCCTCCGAGGTGGTCGTCTATCGGATTCCCGACATGGGCATCCGCGGCGGCGGGGATCAGGAGGTGTTCATCAACGGCGTCGACTTCGGTTTCGAGTTGGTCCACTAACCGCGAGCCAAGCAGACCAACGCTTGCAGACATTCCGCGAAAGCCCCGACCGCAAGGCCGGGGCTTTTTTCATGCGCCCTCGGCGACGTCACTCCGCTGTCGCTGCGTCGCTCCCCTGAATGAACGTCGCCCCGCGATAGAACTGCGACCAGACGACGAACGCCGCGGCCGAGGCGAGCATCGCCGCGGTGAAGGTCCAGTAGTAGTTGGCCCCGGTCAGGAATCGATAGCCCGCCTCTTCGAGCGCCTTGATCTGCCCCGCGACCTCGCTGGTGAGGAGATTGCCCAGCGCGATCGCCAGCAGGAACAACCCCATGATGAAGCTCTTGAGCGTCTTAGGCGCCTGCGTGTAGGAAAACTCCAGGGCGGTGATCGACACCAGCACCTCGCCCGCGGTGATGATCAGATACGCCAGCACTTGCCACCCAATGTGCGGCGAATCGCCCGCATCGATCCGCGCCTGCACGTATCCGCACACGGCGAACGACCCGGCCGTGACGAACAGCCCCACGCCGATCTTTTTGAGCGGCGTCACCTCGGCGAAGCGTCCCCACAGCGGGTAGATCGCCCCCGCGAAAATCGGGATCATCATCAGCACGAACACCGAATTGATCGCCTGGATCTCGGCCGGGTTGAACTCGAACGCGCCGTAGCCGGGAAGCGAGACGACGCGGTCCATGTTCTTGGCCTGTTCGATCCAGGTCGATTGGGTCTGCTCGAACAGCGCGAAGAACATGACGACGAACGCGTACAGCGGCAGCAGATTGGCCACGGCGCGGCGGCCGGCGGGGCTGGCGATCTCGGCGAAGATGCGATTGCCGGTGGGAGGAATGTGGACGAACTTGTTGCGGCCCAGCCAGAACACGAACGTGGCGCCCCCCATCAACACCCCCGGCACGCCGAACGCGACGCCGGGGCCGAAGTTCGCCAGCAGGCGCGGCGTGAGGACCATCGATGCGGCGGCGCCGACGTTGATCGCAAAGTAAAACCACTGATACACCCGCGGCAGCAGGTGCTGGTTCAGTTTGCCGAACTGGTCCCCCACGTGGGCCGAGACGCACGGCTTGATTCCTCCCGCGCCGATCGCCAAGCAAACCAAGGCCGCCACCAAGAGCGACCGCGGCGCGATCCCCGTGACTCCCGGCACGTCCACCAGCGCCAAGAGCGCGTGCCCCAGGCAGTACATCAGCGACAACCGCAGGATCGTCTTGTACTTGCCCCACAGCCAGTCGGCGAGAAGGGCGCCCGCGATCGGGAGGAAGTAGACGCCGAACCCGAACCGATGCTGCCACTGCGTGGCCGTGGCCTTGTCGAGCAAGTCCGGCTGGCCCGCGGCGCTGACCAAGTGCTCGGTCATGAAGACGTACAGAATCGCCCGCATGCCGTAGTAGCTGAACCGCTCGGCCGCTTCGTTGCCGACGATGTAGGGGATCCCCCGCGGCATTTCGGCGGTCGGCGGCGGCGAAGTGAGATACTGGTCGCGTGGCGAAGCGGCGGGCATGGCAAGCGATCGAGCGTGAAGTCGGCACGGCGGGTCAACCGATCAAGCCGCGAGCTCCCAGCTCGCCGGCCGTGGTCGGGCCATTCTCCCCGCGACCGGGACGCGCGACCAGACGGGAAAACGAGGGGAGTTTGCCACCTGCGAGTCGCGGCATCGCGGTGACGCCGAACGGACAGAAGTTCGCGGCGACAAGGAAGTCCGCGCGTCGGGCTCGGCGGGGCCTCGTTCTCCTGAGCGATTCGGGCGCCTGCCGTTTTCGGCGGCGATTCGTTATCATGACGCCGGCTTTGCGGCGCGCCGGCGAGCTGGGAACTCGCGGCTTGCCGGGACGTGCCGCCGCCGCTGTTGCGACCCCCTCCACCTACCCCCGACTGATCCTGCCATGGCCAAGACCGATCCGTTTGCCGCCCGCGACACGTTTGACACTGGTTCGGGCCGAGCCGCGATGTATCGGCTGGCGGCGCTCGAGAAAGCGGGACTCACCCAGGTCGACGCCCTGCCGTTCTCGATCCGCGTGCTGTTGGAAGCATGCCTGCGAACCTGCGACGGCTTCGTCGTCGAGGAGAAGGACGTCAAGAACCTGGCGAACTGGATAGCGAGCCGGGGCGTCCTCGCCCCCGGCGACGCCGGCGTCGAGATCCCCTTCAACCCCGCGCGGGTCGTCCTGCAGGACTTCACCGGCGTGCCGTGCGTGGTCGACCTCGCCGCGATGCGGACCGCCATGCAGCGGCTGGGGGGCGATCCGAAAAAAATCAACCCGCTCGTGCCGGTCGATTTGGTGATCGACCACTCGGTGCAGGTCGACTACTTCGGCGCGGCGAACTCGCTCGATCTGAACATCGATCTCGAGTTCCAGCGCAACCGCGAGCGGTACGAGTTCCTCCGGTGGGGACAGGACGCCTTCGCCAACTTCCGCGTCGTGCCGCCGGGGACGGGGATCGTCCACCAAGTGAACCTCGAGTATCTGGCCAAGTGCGTCTTCCTGCGCGACGACCCAAGCGCCGCCGACGGGCTGCAGGTCGCCGTGCCCGACTCGCTGGTGGGGACCGACAGCCACACGACCATGATCGACGGCCTGGGGGTCGTCGGCTGGGGGGTCGGCGGCATCGAGGCCGAAGGGGTCATGCTCGGCCAACCGATCTACATGCTCATGCCCGAGGTGGTCGGGATGAAGCTCACCGGCAAGCTTCCCCCCGGCGCCACCGCGACCGACTTGGTGCTGACCGTCACCGAAATCCTCCGCAAGCAAAAAGTCGTCGGCAAGTTCGTCGAGTTTTTCGGCCCCGGCGTGTCGAGCATGTCGCTGGCCGACCGGGCGACGATCGCCAATATGGCTCCCGAGTACGGCGCCACGATGGGTTTCTTCCCCGTCGACGACGAGACGCTGCGTTACCTCCGCCGCACCGGCCGGACCGAGGCCGAGGTGCAGCTCGTCGAACGGTACTGCAAGGAGCAGAATCTGTTCCGCACCGACGCGACCCCCGCGCCGACGTTCAGTTCGGTCGTCGAGCTTGACCTGGGGACGGTCGAACCGTCGCTGGCCGGGCCGAAGCGCCCGCAGGACCGCGTGCCGTTGTCGCAGATGAAGCAATCGTTCCGCGAGTCGCTCTCCGCCCCGATCGCCGACCGCGGGTTCGGTCTCGACGCGACCGCGCTCGCCCGCACCGGCGAGGTGAAGAGCAACGGCCATTCGACGACGATCACCCACGGCGCCGTCGCGATCGCGGCGATCACCAGTTGCACGAACACGAGCAACCCGTCGGTGATGATCGCCGCGGGGCTGGTGGCCCAGAAGGCGGCCGCCCGCGGGCTCAAGCCCCCGGCGCACGTCAAGACGAGTCTCGCCCCCGGCAGCCGCGTGGTGACCGACTACCTCGAAAAGGCCGGGCTCGACAAGGCGCTCGACGCGATCGGGTTCCAAACCGTCGGCTACGGCTGCACGACCTGCATCGGCAACAGCGGCCCGCTCCCTGAGCCGGTCCGCGAAGCGATCCAAACGGGCGACCTCGTGGCCAGCGGCGTGCTGTCCGGCAATCGCAACTTCGAGGGGCGGATCAACCCCCATGTCAAGGCGAACTATCTGGCGAGCCCCCCGCTGGTGGTCGCCTACGCCCTGGCCGGCACGACCGACGTCGACCTGCTCACCGAGCCCCTCGGCACGGGCGGCGACGGGCGGCCGGTGTACCTCAAGGACGTTTGGCCCACGCGCGAGGAAGTGGCCCAAGCGGTCGACGCGTGCGTGCTCCCCGAGATGTTCCGGAACCAGTACGACGACATCTGGCGCAAGAATCCCAAGTGGAACGCCATCGAAATCACCGGCGGCGAGCTGTACGAGTGGGACCCAACGAGCACCTACATCCAGGAGCCGCCGTTCCTCGTGGGCCTCACCCCCGAGCCGGGCGAGATCAAGCCGATCGCCGCAGCCCGCTGCTTGGCCGCCTTGGGCGACTCGGTGACGACCGACCACATTTCGCCCGCAGGATCGATCGCCAAGGCGAGCCCTGCCGGGTTGTTCCTGATCGCCGCGGGGGTCGACCCGGTCGACTTCAACAGCTACGGCGCCCGCCGCGGCAACGATCGCGTCATGACGCGCGGCACGTTCGCCAATATCCGCATCCGCAACCACTTGGCCGGCGGGGTCGAAGGGGGCGTCACGCGCCACCTGCCCAGCGGCGAGGCGCTGGCGATCTACGACGCGGCGATGAAGTACAAAAGCGAGGGGGTCCCGCTGGTCGTTCTGGCCGGCGCCGAGTACGGCACGGGCAGCAGCCGCGACTGGGCCGCGAAGGGGACGTTCTTGTTAGGCGTCCGGGCGGTGATCGCCAGCAGCTTCGAGCGGATCCACCGCAGCAACCTAGTGGGCATGGGCGTGCTGCCCCTGCAGTTCGAGGAGGGCGACACTTGGCAAAGCCTGGGCCTCACTGGCGAGGAGATCTTCGACTTCCCCGATCTGGGCGAAGCCCTTCATCCCGGCCAATCCATGACCGTCGTCGCCCGCCCCGCGTCGGGGGGGCAGGAACGCAGATTCACGACCCGAGTGCGAATCGATACGCCGGTGGAGTTGGAGTACTACCGCCACGGCGGCATCTTGCCGCTGGTGGTGCGGAAGTTGTTGCGGGAGTGATGGGCTGAGTTGGATCACGCCTGCGGATTGGCGTGAGCATGGCGCCCGGTGCGGCCTCCTCCGTTGCCAGCGGCCTCGCAAACAGGATTGATTCCTCATGCGGCGCTATCTCAAACGGATTCTGATCGGCGCCACGCTGCTCCTATCTCTTGCCGTATGGCTCGCTTGGCCGTGGCTTTCGCGATTTCCCGCGAGATGCGGCCCGCTCGCCGACTACCGCGTCTACGAGCTTCCGTGGGATGCCCCCGAGTGGATCGACTCGAGCGGCGTGTGGCGGGTCCCCGAATCACGTCGCGAGTTGCTCCTTGCGCCCGAGCACTTGGTACGCTATCCGCAGCCGCCGCGTCCCAAACGCCGCAGCTACCAGCGACGCGCCGACACGGAGCCAATGTGGACTGTTGAGTTCACCCCTGACGACGACCTCAGCAAGTTTGTCGTCGAATACGACGGATGGCACGTGCGACCTAAGTCGCACAACGAACTCGACCACGCGAATCAAATGGGCACGGCATTCCGAGCCTCGACGTACTTCGCCCGCTACTTCGGCCGACTCAAACCGTACGCCGGCGACGTCCCGACATGGTTGTGCGGCGGCAGCGGCGGGTTGGAGGCAGGCGTGCAGCCGGTGCGAAACAGCTTCGAGCTCCGCGTGGGCGCCAAGTGGAGCTATCGGCAAATGCCGGCCCCGAAGGAACCGCTTGTGTTCATCGTTCCTGCCTTCTCGCCGGAAGACGCGCGGCGGGCGGCCTTTCTCAACGAACCTCCCGTCTCCTTTCAAAACGCACCCTTCTATGCGGCGATCTGTGCTGGTCTCTCGCAAAGTGCGCCGCCGAAATTCGTCGTCGATCGAGTCACGATCGATCGAAAGACAGCCACGATCGTCTTGAGTCGCCCCAAGACGTTTTCCGCGACGAGGGACATCGTCCCCAACTGGTTCTTCGTCCCGCTTGGGTTGCTGCCCGCCGGCGAGTATTCCGTCGAGGTGCGTGCAGAAGGCCAGGACATGCCCCTCGCCGTGGTGAACGATCGGCTGCGCTTCGCAACGCCCGAGGAAGAGGCCAAACGGAACGAACAACAGCAACGAGAAACAGACTTGCTCGCTCGCCGCTTCGCTGCGGTGAAGTACGACGGGCAGGACTACGGCGCCGCTCTCTACGTGCGTCGCCAGCGATTGTTGGAACGACTTTCGACGACAAGCGAAAGCGCCTCTGACAGCACGATCACGACAAAAGCTACTGAAGAATCAGTACTCCTCGCCGATTTGGCCGCCCTCGGCCGAGCCGTCGATTGGAGTCGCGATATTTACGCCTCGCAGCGCATGCCGCGTCAGACGTTGGCCCCGGCGGAGCCCGTCCGATCGGCTCGCGAATTCCTGAATCCGGCAGAACCAGAGCGTGGCGAGTGGAGTATTGGCACGACGAGCCTCGCTGACGTCTGGCTATGCGACGGGACCGACGCCCCCTGGTATGCCGCAGCCCATTGTCGACAAATTCCCGCGTTCGACGATGCCCTGACCGCCGAGTCGCCGACAGAGATTCAACGCCTGATTCGTGAGACGTGGGGCTGCCTCGTTGAACGTTTCGCCGATCCGAAAAGTCCGACTGTGCATTCCGTATGTGCGGCAGGAACCCCCGAAGACGCGATCCGCATGGCGCACCGGTCGCTCCATGAGGGAATCAAACGCCCGATTACGCTTCCGGCGGACCAGCCGTGCTGGTTGGCGCTCTTCACCCGGCGAAGCTTCCTGCCGCTGGCAATATGGCAGCGAGAAGCTTTCGATCGTTACAGTAAGACCCGTTCGCGACAGTTCTTGATTGAGGTGTCCGCCTATATTCGCGCGGCCGACGAGCCGCCAGGCGCTTCCGCACCGGTCACGTTCGCCTTGATTCCGCTCGGCAAGCCAGGCCAAGCCATCGTTCACGTGTCGGCCTTCCCCCGCTGTCGTAGCGTCTGCGGCCGTGCTGACGCGTTAGACTCCACGGAGGTCGTCGAAGCCGTCCCCTCCGAACAGCTTTTACAGGAAATCAGCAGTCGCCTGCCCAACGGCGGGGGCTTCCGCGTCGCAGTCCCTGTTAAATCGGAAGGCGGCACGACGCAGTGACGCCATGTCCCGCTGCAATCGCCCCGAGCGCTCAATTGCGACTTCCCACGTCGCTTACGGCCTTGCCAAGCAGGAGCGAACTTCAAACAGCGCCGTGACGCGCAAGAATCGCGTCGATTCCGTGCTCGCGGCTCACTTCTCCGCTTGCGTCCAGTCGCGGCGTTGGCGGCTGCTGGGGATGTCCATCGCCTTGCGGTACTTGGTCACCGTGCGGCGGGCCACCGTGATGCCCGCCTTGCCGAGCTCATCGACCAGGGCGTCGTCGGACAGGGGCTTGGTCTTGTCCTCGTTGTCGACGATCTCTTGCAGCTTCAGCCGCACCTTGTCCCAGGCGACTTCCTCGCCGTCGGCGCCGGTCGTGCCGCCGACGAAGAACCGCTTGAGCGGGAAGATCCCCCGCGGCGTCTGAATCCACTTGTCGTCGACCGCGCGGCTGACGGTGGTCACGTGGACCCCCACCTTGTCGGCGATCTGCTGCATCTTGAGGGGCTCGATATACTCGGGCCCGTCGTCGAGAAACCGCTGCTGGTGATCGACGATCGCCTGCGAGACGCGCGTGAGCGTGCTGCGGCGTTGTTCGATTGCCTCGATCAGCCACTGGGCGGCGTTGATCTTGCGCTTGATGTACTCGACCGTTTCCTTGTCCTTTTGGGCGATCGCGTCCTGCAGCATTCGCCGATGGGTCGGGCTGATGTACAGCGAGGGGAGATCGCCGTCTTCGAGCCGGACCTCGTACCCCCCTCCGTCGCGACGGTCGATGTAGACGTCGGGAGTGACCGCCGCGGCGGTCGATTCGTTGAACTCGGCGCCCGGTTTGGGTTTGAGCGTCCGTAGGTCGGACCACGCCTCTTGAATTGTCTCGATCGAGAAGCCGGTCTTCTTCGAGATCAGCGGCAGGCGGTTGTTCTCGAGGTCTTCGAGATGGTGCTCGATGAGCACCTGCAGCTCCTCGAAAAACAGCAACCCTGGCGTGAGTTGCAGCAGCAAGCACTCCTTGAGCGAGCGGGCGCCGACCCCCGGCGGGTCGAGCCGCTGAACGACCGCCAGGGCCTTTTCGGCCACGGCCAGTTGCAGGGCCTTCCACGCCGCGGCGTCGCCGTTCACCTCGGGAGGAACCGGCGGCAGCAGGTCCTCGAGCGGGGCGTTGAGATACCCGTTCGCGTCGAGGTTGTAGATGATCCGTTCGCACATCTTGCGAACTTCGTCGTCGACGTCGAACCAACTGAGTTGATGCTCGAGGTAATCCTGCAGCGACTCGGGCCGGGCCACCATGTTGGCCATCTGGTCGTGCCGCCGGTCCGACTCGGCCTCCATCTCCCCGCGCGAGGGGCGCGAGCGCTCCTCGTACTCGTCGGGCATGTTTTCGGCCATGTTGAGCAGGCGCTCAAAATCGGCCTCATTGCTCTCGTCGTCCTTGACGACCAACTCGCGCTCGGTCTCGGCCAGCGCGTCGGGATTCTCGGGGGCGTCGTCGTAGTCGCCCGGCTCTTCGGTCGGTTCGATCTGGTCGAGGACCGGGTTGTCCTCCATCTCCTGCTCGATGCGTTCGGCCAGCGCGATGATGGGCAACTGCAGAATCTCCATCGACTGGATCATCCGCGGCGCCAGCACCTGCTTCTGGGCCATCTGCATGCTTTGGCCGAGCGAGAGACGCATGAGTCGAACGGGTTCCGGGGTGAGCGTGAATGGAAGGAATCGATCGCCGACAGGCGTGGTGTAGCATACTGCCGCGGCGCGCCGAAGGTCAAACAACTCCGGCGCTGCGGGTTGCATCCGCAAGGGGTCGACGGCGACCGTCGCAAGCCTTGCTTTCCCATCCCGTGCGCGGACGCGCAGCGCACGCCTGACGCGGAGGCGCCGCACCTGAATTCTACCGCGCAGCGGGGGGACGAAATGGCGCAAAGTTACGCAATTTGCGCTTGCGGCGGACCTAGGTCCCGCCCCCCAGATTGCCCAGGGCCTCGGTGAGCCCCGGCAGATTGAGCCCGCCGGCGAGCTTCTGCATCTCCGCGGCGTGCAGTTCCTTCGCCTTGGCGCAGGCCGCGTTGATCGCGGCGGGAAGCAGGTCTTCAAGCAGCTCGCGATCGCCCATGGCGATCAACTCGGGATCGACGCGCACGGCGAGCGCTTCGCCGAGTCCGTTGACGTCGACCTCGACCATGCCGCCCCCCGCGGCGCCGGTGACGCGCTTCGCTTTCATCTCTTCGGCCAGCCGCTGCATCTGCTGGCCCATTTCTTGAGCCTGCTTGAGCATGCCGGGAAGATTGGCGAGTTGACCGAGGCCTTTAAGCATGGCGGGGAATTCCTGTCGGGCGTTGCTACAGTGTACCACAGTGGCAGAGAGGGGAGAAATTGGGACGTTTGGACTTTGGAACGATTGAACCAGGGGACTTGCTCGCGAGTGTGACCGGTCGCGCCGAGTTGCGGCCTTGTCGATCCGAGGGCCCGTTGTCCCACCCCCCGTCTCGCGTCACTCCTCCCGCGGAGGAACGTACTTCATTCGGTTCGGGTCGCCGCCGAACAGTTCCATCGCTTTTTGGACGAACGGGTCGCTGACGATCTCGGCTTGACGCTGCCGGAGCGACAACCGCGGCGGGGGAGCGGACCCCTGGGGATCGGGGTGGGTCTCCCATGCGATGACGACGCGGCGGCCGCACAACTTGGCGAGCGCCCCTTCGATTTGCGTCGCGCTGGCAGGCTTCGCACAGAAGTCGCGGTTGAATCGCTTGCTCTCGGGAAAGCTGGCGACGAGTCGGCCCTGAGGGTCGACGCCGATTCGCTCGGCGGCGGCGACGTGATCGGCCAGCATTCCCGACAGCAGCGAGCCGAGGCGGCTCCACGCCTGTTGCGCCGCGGCGGCGTCGAGCGATGCGACGACCGGGTCCGACGGGCCAGGATCAGCAGCGACGGTGGGCGCGGGTTCCATCGCCGCCGGCGCGGTCGTCGAGACCGGCGCCGTCGATGCGACCGGCGGAGTGGTCGGCGCTGATTCCGCAGCGACTGGCGCCAACGTGATTTCGTGGCGCGGAGCAACCGGCGCCGGGGCGATTCCGACGCTAGTCAGCCCGTTTTTTTTTACCGCGCTCGCCCCGCCGACGGCCGCCGCGGGAGTCGCGCCCGTCTTGAGCGTTGCGATGAGCTCGGCCAGCTCGTCGAGATCGCCGAGTCGGCAAATCCGCACAAGCGCCATTTCGACCAGCGTGCGGACCTGCGTACTGACCCGCAACCGCGAGGCGGCGTGGTCGAGGATCCCCGAGATCGCCAGCAGCGTGTGGACCCCCAGCCGCTGGGCGACGCCGCGAATTTCGTCCCGCTGCCCGGGCAGGGCGTGCAGCATCTGTTCGGGCCCGCAGCCGACGGCTTGCGTCATGACGTCGCGGAAGTATCCGAGCAGTTGATCGACGAGTTGCCCCGGCTCGGCGCCGTCGGCGAGCGCGGCGTCGAACTCGGCGAGCGCCGCGGCGGCGTCGCGATTCACCAGCGGATCAACCAGCCGGCTAAGCCGTGACGCGGGGGCGAGCCCCAACAGGCCGGTGACGTCGGCGGCGGAGATCGAGCGACTGCCGGTCGAGAGCAACTGCTCCAACAGCGACTGGCTGTCGCGCATCGAGCCTGCGGCCCGCATCGCCAGCAGGGCGAGGGCGTCGGACTCGACCTCGGCGCCCTCGGCCGCGGCGATTTGCCCCAGCCGATGCTGGATCGCCGCCGCGTCGATCCCCGCGAAGTCGTACCGTTGGCACCGCGACAGAATCGTGATCGGGATCTTGTTCGGCTCGGTCGTGGCGAAGATGAACTTCACATGCTCGGGGGGCTCTTCGAGCGTCTTGAGGAGGGCGTTGAACGCCTCCTTGGTGAGCATATGGACTTCGTCGATAATGTAGATTTTGAACCGCGCCCGGCTGGGTCGCACGGCGACGTTCTGCCGCAGTTGGCGGATCTCGTCGATGCCGCGGTTGCTGGCGCCGTCGATCTCGATGACGTCGACGTCGTCCCCCGAGGCGACGCTCGTGCAGATTTCGCACTTCCCGCACGGGTGGGGGCTCGTCCCTTCGAGACAGTTGAGGGCCTTGGCCAGAATGCGAGCGGCCGAAGTCTTGCCGACGCCGCGGGCGCCGGTGAACAGGTAGGCATGCCCGACCCGGTCGGACTCGATCGCCCCGGCCAGGGCTTTGGCGACGTGCCCCTGCCCGATCAGTTCCTCGAACAACTGCGGCCGATACCGGCGGGCGACGACGACGTAGTCGTGGCCGTGAGAGGGGGGGCCGGGGGACGCGGCGGGAGTCGCGGGGAAATCACTCATCGCGAGCTCGCCAGATCGTTACGCTCCGCTGCGCCGCAGCTTCGGCTTTCCGCCGTGACACTTCGGGGTTCAATCCCGGGGTTCAATCCCGCATGAGGGAAAGTCCTGCCCGCAAATCGACGCGACGCCGGTCGGCCGTCGACGAGAGGTCCCCACACAAAGAAGCGCGGGCTTATGGCTGCTGTGTTTCCACCCTGACCAGGTTCGCAAGGCCCCCATTGCAGGGACCCCTCGTCGACGGCCGACCGCGGGCGACCGCGAGTCAGACGATCCTTTGTACGCCCCGAAGCCCCTGGCGTCAAAGGGGAGGCCGAGGCGTTCGCATGACGGATCGCAGCTTCGCTTGGCGTACATGCGACCCCGGCTGCAGCGTCGTTGTTGCCCGGCGGCGGGATTGGTAGGCTACAGCGATGACTTGCCCGCCTGGATTTGACCGTGATTCTCGATCGACTCGTCGCTGGTCTTGGCGGCTTGGAGCGAGACCCCGCTTGATGCATTGGGCCGCGGAATGAGTCGCGGCGCACCGCAGAGCCCTTTTGCCAGCCATTGGCTCGCGCTTTCCGAGGGCCGGCTCCACTACGTCGACGAGCGCCCGGCGGGGGAGCCGAGCGGGACGCTGTTGTTCGTCCACGGCAACCCGACTTGGTCGTATCATTGGCGGCGGCTGATCGCGGCGTTTCGCGAGCGGCGGCGGTGCGTCGCCGTCGATCACCTGGGGTGCGGGCTCAGCGATTTGCAGCCGCGCCCGCTGCGGCTGGCCGACCACGTCGCGAACCTGCGGCGACTCGTCGAGGATCTCGACCTGCAGCGCATCACGCTCGTGGCCCAAGACTGGGGCGGCGCGATCGGCCTGGGGACGCTGCTCGCCGAGCGCGAACGGTTTGAGCGGATCGCCCTGTTCAACACGGGGGCGTTTCGGCCCTGGTTCATCCCCTGGCGGATTCGAGTCTGCCGTTGGCCGGGGTTCGGACGGTTGGCGTTGCAGGGGGCGAACGCGTTCTCGCGGGCCGCGCTCACGATGACGCTCGCACGGACTCGGCGTCTGGCCCCCGAGACGGCCGCGGCCTACTTGGCCCCCTATTGCAACTGGCGGCGACGAGCCGCCGTCTACCAGTTCGTCCGCGACATCCCGTTGTCGCCGCGTCACCCGACGTGGGCGCCGCTTGGCCAAATCGAGGACCGGCTCCCCGAACTGGCCGACATGCCCGCGACGCTCATCTGGGGCGAGCGCGATTGGTGCTTCACCCCAGCCTGCCGCGAGCGGTTCGAGCAGGTCTGGCCGCGGGCCGTGTCGCATCGGCTGGCGGACGTCGGCCACTGGGTCGTCGAGGACGCCCCCGACGACGCCCGCCGCTTGCTCGGCGAATTCCTGGGAGAGTCGCCATGAGCCGTTCGGCGAAGCCAGATTTGGCGACTTGCGTCACCTTGGCGTGCTTGTGGGAAGCGCTCGCACCCAAGCCCGGCAACGTGTACCGCGGCGCTGATTTCGAGGATCTCACGTTTGCCGACTTCGCGGCGAGCGCAACGGTCGTCGGGCCGCCGCTGGGGCGAGCTGGCGAAGGGGTCGGCGACGCGGCCCTTGCGGCGGTCGACGCGATGCGGAACGCCGTCGGGACGAACGCGTACCTGGGGGCGGTGCTGCTCCTGGCTCCGCTGGCCGCGGCGGCTTCGCGGGGCGTGCCGGTGGCAGCCACCATCGGCGGCGTCCTCGACGAACTTGGCGCGGCCGACGCGATAGCCGTGTACGCAGCGATCCGATTGGCCGAGCCGGGGGGGATGGGCGAGGTCGCCGTCGCCGACGTCGCTGGAGAGCCGCCGCCCGAACTCGGACTGGTCGAGGCGATGGCGCTGGCCGCGGAACGAGACCTTGTGGCGCGACAGTACGTGAACAGGTTTGCCGACGTCGCGGCGGTCGCAAACTTGATCGCCTCCGGGACGGACCGGGGGTGGTCGCTGTGCGACGCGATCGTTCATGCCCATGTGACGACAATGGCGATGCATCCCGATTCGCTGATCGCTCGCAAGTGCGGCTCGCAAGTCGCCGAGCAGGCGGCGGCCCGGGCGGCGAAGGCGCTCGACGCGGGCGCCCCGGGCGAGATTGCCTACGCCGACGCCTTGGCCGATCTCGACTTCTGGCTCCGCTCGGACGGACATCGGCGCAACCCGGGGACGACGGCCGACTTGATCGCTGCAGGGTTGTTCGTGCTGCTGGTCGAGGCGAGGATAGAGCTGCCGGCGAGATTCTACGCGTGAGCGCCAGGGCGCTGGGCGCTCTGGCCGGCGCCGCCGGCTTGGTTTCGCTCTTGGCCAGCGAATCCGCTCCACTATTCCCCTATTCCCCCGCTAGTCCTGGCCGCTTGCCATGTCTGAAACGTATCACGTTCGCATCGCCAAAGAGCGGCTCGTCTTTTCGGCGGCTCATTTCATCACGTTCAACGGCGACGTCTGCGAGCCGCTCCACGGACACAACTACCATGTTGCCGCCGAGGCGCACGGGCCGCTTGACGAGAATCAGTACGTGATCGACTTCATCGCCTTGCGGGACGAGCTGCAGGCGATTGTCGACGGGCTCGACCACCGGATGCTCCTGCCGACCGGGCACCCGTCGATCCGCGTGGTCGCCGGGGAGGACGAGGTCGAAGTGACGCACGACCGGCGGCGGTGGGTTTTTCCGCGGCAGGATTGCGTATTGTTGCCCGTGGCCAACACGACCGCCGAGCTGCTGGCCCGGCACATCGGCCGACAATTGATCGACCGGCTGCAGGCCCGCGGCGGAGCGTCGCCGCAACGGCTCTCGGTGGCCGTTGACGAGTGCGACGGCCAATGGGGCGTCTGCGAGTTGGAGTTGCGGTAATCCCCCCGCGAACCGAGCGCCTCACAACCGGCACAGGCGGCGCATCAAGAGCGGCCGGGTGCGCGGCGACGTTTGGCCGCTCGCGATTCGCCAGCGGGTTGTTTGACCCGACTTGGCGGCGTTCTACCCTAGTTCAACGAGTTTACGCCTTCCGCCCAGTGCTTTGACTCAGGCTCAATTTTGGGTTGGCGACGACGCAACCTGTTGACAGACAGACGTTGCGTCGTCCCCAACCCAGAAACTACGAGTTGACAAAGCACTAGTGCGGTGGGAGGCCGACCGAAACCGCTTGCCGTCCGAGAATCGCCATGCAGGCCGAGCACATCAATCCGTTCCTTCGTTCGCTGTCGAGCGCTTTTTCGACCATGTGCGGCTGCGAAGTCCGGCGCGGTCAGCTTGCCAGAACGTCCAGCGGGATGCGCAAGTTCCCCATCAGCGGCGTCATCGGCCTCTCGGGCCGGGCCGTTGGGACGGTCGTCATCAACCTGTCCGAGGAGGTCGCCCTCAAGGCGGCTTCGGCGTTGCTGATGAACGAGTGCACCGAGATCAACGACGACGTCATCGACGCGGTCGGCGAACTGGCAAACATCGTCGCCGGCGCCGCTAAGGCCGAGCTTGAGGAGTTCGACCTCTCGGTGAGCCTGCCGAACGTCGTCACCGGCGCCGACCACATGATCCGCTTCCCGACGAACGCTCAGCCGATCGTCGTCCCCTACGAGTCGGATTTCGGCCCGTTGCAGCTTGAAGTGGGTCTTGAGGTGGTCTCGGCCCCCGTCGGGGCGTAAGCCCGCGACGAACTGCACGCCAGCTCGCTCTCGTTCCGACCCCTCCCTGTCGCTCGCCGGCCGCATGCTAGCAAGCAGCCGGTGGGGTCGTTCCGGCGCCGGCGCCGGGTCTCAAGGCGGTCCGCGTGGGGCGCCGATCCCTTCGGAAGTGAAGCGCAGTGCTGCGCCCCGCTCGGTCCGCGCCCCGACTCTCGCCGCATGTCCGAACTTCGCAAGGCCGCCGTCCTGCTGACCTCGCTCCCCGAGGAGGAGGCGGCGGAGCTCTTGGCTCGGCTCGACCCGAAACAGGTCGAGCTGGTGTCGATCGAGATCGCGCGGCTCAAGTCGATCTCCGTCGACGAGGAGGAGCAGACGATCCTGCAATTCGCCGAGTCGACCCCCGGCAGCGGCGGGTCGTCGTTCGGCGGGCTCGACCGGGCCAAAACGCTGGTCCAGCGGGCCCTGGGGAAAAACGCCACCGATACGCTCGAGAACATTCGCCACTCGATCGAAGCGGTTCCGTTCGCGTTTCTTCGGCAGGTCGATTCGCAAAACGTTCTCACCTACGTCATCGACGAGCATCCGCAGACGATCGCCCTGATCCTGTCGCACCTGCCGCCGGCGACCAGCTCCGCGATCCTCGCCCAGTTGCCCCCCGATCGGCAACTGTCGGTCGTGCAGCGGATCGCCAACATGGGGCAGACGAACCCCGAGCTGATCCAGGAGGTCGAACGGGGACTCGAACGGCGCATGTCGAGCGTCATGAGCACCAGCTTCGAAAACGCCGGCGGCGTGACCGCGGTCGCCGAGATGCTGAACGTGGCCGACCGGGCGACCGAGCGCACCCTGCTGGAGAACCTGGCGCACGAAGACCCCGAACTGGTCGAGGAAATCCGGCGGTTGATGTTCGTCTTCGAGGACATCGGTCGGTTCGACGACAAGCAAATCCAAACTGTGCTCAAGAACGTCGAGAACGCCCAGTGGGCGCTGGCGCTCAAGGGCGCCAGCCGCGAGCTGCGCGACAAGGTGTTCGCCAACATGTCGCAGCGCGCGGCCGACATGCTGCGGGAGGAAATGGATTACCTGGGCGCCGTCAAACTGTCGGTCGTCGAACAGAAGCAGCAGGAGATCGTCGACGTCATCCGCAGCCTCGAGGACAGCGGCGAGATCGAGGTCAACAAGGGGAACGAGGAAGAGGAGCTGGTCCGATAGCGGGCGTGTTGAACCCAGGCGACTGGCTCGCCGACCGCGACTCCACTCGACGCGGCAATCCGTGAGCGTACCTCCCCCCTGCCGAGGCCCGTTTCGCCACGGGGTCAAGATCGCCCCGGGAAGCTCCTCCGCCTCATGCGCGACCTTTGCGGCACGTCGCGGGTCAGGCGCGACGAGCGGTCGATTGCCAGTCGTGGGGTCCTGGACGCCCCCCGGGGGGACCGCTAAAATCCTGGATTCTCGGGGCGGTAGCTCAGTTGGGAGAGCGCTGCGTTCGCAATGCAGAGGTCGAGGGTTCGACTCCCTTCCGCTCCACTTTGGTACGTAACGACTTACGTCGATAGTAAACGACCGGCCGGCCCGCAGTACCCACAATTGTACCCACAATCCTGGCTGCGGACCGACCGAATCGGGCTTTCCAGACCTTGTTCCGACAGGGCATTTGGAGGGTCCGATCATGGCACGTCGAACGACAGGCAAACCGTGGCTCCACGAGCCGAGCGGTTATTGGTGTACGAGCGTCGCACGCCGACGCATCTATCTCGACAAGGACTACAAGGTCGCTTGTCGGAAGCTCCGCGAACTCAGGGCGGAGCATCTCAAGACCCAGCAAGGGGCGGGTTCCGATTGGCTGCGCGCCCCGTTCGCCGATCTCGCGGATGAGTTTCTCGACGACGTGAAAGCGCGTCGCAAGCCGCAGACGCACCTCGGCTATCGCAACCGGCTGGCGCGGGCGCTGGGAATCATCGGTCCCCGAACGCTCGTGCAAGAGATTTGCAAGCTGCACCTTGCCCGCCTCGAACAGCGGATGACGGCCGACTACAGTCCGTCGACCGTGAAAGACACGATTGCGGCCGTGCAGGCGGTCTTTGCCTGGGCGGTCCGGCTCGACGTGCTGGTCGTCAATCCGCTGATCGGCTACAAGAAACCGCAAGCGCTGACGCGGTCGCGGGTCATCACCGACGCCGAGTTCGACCTGCTCCTGCAGAAGTCGGATACGAGCTTTCAGAACGTCTTGCAGGCCCTCCGCTGGACTGGCTGCCGACCCGGCGAGATTCGGACGTTGACCTGGGATTGCGTCGATCTCGACGCAGGGATGTGGATTCTCAAGGATCACAAGACGATCACGCAGCAGCGTCGGCCTCGGCCCCGCATCATTCCGCTGCCGGACGTTATCTGGAACCTGTGTCGGGAGCTTGCCAAGCAGCCGCACGTCCCGACCGATCACGTCTTTCTCAACGCCCGGCAAGGGCCATACAGCAAAGACGCGCTCTGCCGCAAGATGACGCGGCTGCGCTCGCGGGCAAAGATCGAAGCCAAGGGGGGCGAGCAGATTTCGCTCTACAGCACCCGGCACACGTTCGGCACCGAAGCGTCGGGGCGCGTCACCGACATTGAACTGGCGGCCTTGCTGGGGCATACCGACTGTCGCACGACGCAGCGCTACGTCCATATCAACACCGATCGCTTGCGGGAGATTCAGCGTCGAGCGTCGCGGCCAATTCCGGAAAATGGCGCAGCGCCGG